>DATDKB010000093.1:0-11628 GCA_036520255.1 Rubrobacter sp.
TAGTGTATCCGATACGGTTGCGTTTATCTCTTCGGCTACGTCCCGCGCCAACAATTCGGCCCGGTTGAACCCCCTATTCCTGAGACGCGACCTGTGCAGCGGCACCGGCACCACGGCGTCGAAGCGGCCATCGCCAAGAACATGGAGCACCAACGGCGCGGCGAGCTTGCCGACCACCTTCTTGTAGCCTTGGAACTCGAGCGCGCGCACGATCTCTTCTCCCACGCCCTCGTAGCGAAGCGGCGTCCGCGCGCTCTCGAAGCCGAAATCCACGTTCTTGCACTCCTCGCACAGGAAGGTCGCGAACGCGGTGGGCAGCCCGCAACGCCCGCATACGGGGCTTCCCATCCGTGGAAGGCCCTCGAAACACACGCAGCAGAGTACGTCGCTGGATCGCCGCTCGCAGCCGACGGAGCGCTTGGGGTAGAAGATGTCGGCGAGCGCGGTGACGTACGAAGCGTACGTCGGAACCTCCTCAGCTGGACGTACTGTGGAGGTTTTCGGTTCGGGGGATTAAGGGCTAAAAGCTCAGGCTGCGGGGTGAGACGTTCACGCCGGGGTTGACGCGAATTCCTTGATCGAGGACGTTGCCTTCGCCGACCACGCAGCCGGCGCCCAGCACCGAGAGCCCGCGCACGATGGCGTTGGTGCCGACCCTCGCGTTCGGGCCAACGACGGAGCCTCGCACGACGGCGCCTGCCTCTACTTCGGCGCCTTCGAGTAGGATGCTTCCTTCGACGATGGCCCCCTCGCCGACGGTGCAGCCCCTACCGAGCGAGGAGCGTCCGCCTATCGTGGCAAGGTTGGAGATCCTGCACCCCTCGTCGATAGCGGCCGGGGGCAAGAGCCTGACGTTCTTGCCGCATTCGGTCGTAGGATGGATGTCCAGGTACTCGAAACCGTCGCGTAAACCGACGGCGCCCGAGAGCACGTCGTGGGACGCGGCCAGGTAGCTGCGGGGCGTCCCGATGTCACGCCAGTAAGAGCTGGTGATGTAGGCCCTCATTCTCCCACTCTCCTGGAGCTCGGGGAAGATCTCGCGTTCGATCGAGACCTCGCGGCCGGCCGGGATCATGTCGAGGACCTCGGGCTCGAGCACGTAGATGCCGGCGTTGACCAGGTTGGTCGTAACCTCGTCCGCGGCCGGCTTCTCGATAAAGCGGCGCACGTGCATCTGGTGGTCTACCTCTACGAGGCCGTAAGCCGTCGGGTCCTCAACGCTCGTGAGCGTGATGGTGGCTAGGGCATCGGATGCCTTGTGCACCTGTATCGCCGCGGCGAGGTCCATCCCCGTAAGCACGTCGCCGTTGACCACGACGAGCGTGTCGCCGTCCAGGTACTCTTCCGAGTTCTTGATCCCACCCGCAGTCCCGAGGGCATGCTCTTCGACCGCGTAGTCTACAGAGAAGTCCTCTAGATCCTGTTGGTCGCGGAGGTAGGCCTGGATCGGGTCGGGCAGGTATCCCAGGGAGAGCGCCGCTCCCGAGATCCCTCCGCGGCGCAGGAAGTCAAGCATGTAGCCCATGAAGGGACGGTTGCGTAGCGGCACCAGAGCCTTGGGAATGTCAAAGGTTATCGGCCGCAGCCGACTTCCCTGTCCCCCAACCAGAACTACCGCTCGCATCGCGGCCTAGAGCTTACACCAAAAGTTGCTTGCAGACCAATACGAAGCGGGCGATCTTTACGAACGCTCACGCGAGCCCCGACGCGGCGACCAGCGCGGAGAGAGGGATGATGAGCAGGCCGAACACGGTGGTGAGAACGGCCAGGACGTAAACGGAGAACCTGACGGCGCCGTCCCCCTTCGCCCTCACCGTCTCCGTGGTCGGCTCCTCCAGGATCATGTTCCTGATGATGCCGAAGTAGTACGGAACGGAGAGAACGGTGTTGACGACGAGCGCGCCGACAACGACGTAGACCAGGATCGAACCGGACTGGGCTCCGGCGATGATGATCCAGAGCTTCCCGAAGAACCCTGCGAGCGGGGGTATGCCGACGAGCGCGGCCATGAATAGGGCCATGCTCACCGCGACGCCAGGGGTCGTCCTGATGAGCCCGTTGAAATCCTTGGCGTCCTCCCCGACGAGGTCGATGATGAGGAACGCGCCCATGTTCATGATCGCGTAGGCAGCCGTGTAGATCAGTACGGCCTGCACGGCGAACGCTACCCCGGCCCCCTGAAGCGCCGCGAAAGCGGCCAGGATGTAGCCCGAGTGGGCCACCGAACTGTACGCGAGCATCCGCCTGACGTTGCGCTGCCTTAGCGCGGCGAGGTTGCCAACGAACATGGTGACGATCGCTAGGAACGCCATAACGGCGGTCCAGGTCGCCGTCGCTTCGGGCATGCCTTCCAAGAGTATCCGAAGCAACACGGCGAACGTTGCGGCCTTCGGACCGACGGAGAGGAAAGCCGCCGCGCTCGTGGGGGCGCCCTGGTAGGCGTCAGGGGTCCAGAAGTGGAACGGCGCGGCCGAGAGCTTGAAGGCGAAGCCGGAGACCATCAGCACGAGACCGAGCACGGCGACGGGCGTGAGGTTGCCCGTAAACGTGTCGGCCACGTCCGAGAGCATCGCCGAACCGGAGACGCCGTAGATCAGGACCAGGCCGTACAGGAGCACGGAGGAGGCTATGACGCCGGTGATAAGGTACTTCATCCCGCCCTCCGCGCTCTCGCGGCGGCTCCTGTCGAAGGCGACCATCGCGTAGGAAGGGATGGTCGCGAGCTCTATCGCGAGGAAGATGCCGAACAGGTCCCGCATGGAGACGAGGAGCGTCGCCCCGAGCACGACCGAGAGGATGAGCATCAGGTATTCGGGGGCGTCGCCGGTCCCTCCCGACCATCGGGCCGCGGCGAGCACGGCGAAGAAGGCGGAGCCGGCGACGATCAATTTAAAGTAAAGGGCGAAGCCATCGACCACGTAGGCACCGCCGAAGAAGCTTCCCGAGAAGCCGGTCGCTAGCAGCACAGCGGCGCTCGCGAACACGGCAAGTGTTCCGAGGACTGCAAGGCCCGTCGCGATGCCCGCGTTCCTCTCGGCGAAAGCGCCGACCATCAGGACCAGGATTAGGAAACCGGTCGAGATCAGCTCGGGCAGGAGCGCGACGATGGTTTGTCCCGTGACCACTAGCTACCCCCTATCACGGCCAGGACCGCATCGACGGCCGGACGTTGAACGCTTATCAGCAAGGCCGGGAAGATGCCTAGCACGACGAGCAACACGGCGACCGGCACCACAGAAGCCATCTCGACAGGGTCCGCGTCCTGCAAATCCTCGTAGGCGGGACGTCCGACGGGACCGAAGATCACCCGCGCCAGCATGTAGAGCAAATACATGGCCGAGAGTACGATCCCGACCGAGGCCAGCACCCCTTGAACCGGGAACGTCGTGTACCCGCCCATGATGCTCATAAACTCGGAGACGAACACAGCAAGCCCCGGCAGCCCCATCGCGGCAAGCGCGCCAAGCGCGAGCAACCCACCGGCCCACGGCATCCTCGCCGCGAGCCCGCCGAGCTCCCTGATCCGGCGCGTGCCCGTCTTTGCGGCTATCACGCCAACCAGGATGAACAAGAGCGCCGAGTAGAGGCCGTGCGAGACCTGCTGGAAGACCGCGCCGTTCAGGCCGACGGCGTTTCCGGAGGCGGCGCCGAGCAGGATAAAGCCCAAAGTTCCTATCGACGAGTAGGCGACGAGCGCCTTCAGGTCGGGTTGCATGAACGCCACGAACGACCCGTAGAGGATGTTGATCACCCCGAAAATTGCAAGGTACGGGAGGAACGGCTCGATCCCCTGGGGTAAGAGCGGTATCGCCACCGCGATGATGCCGTACGTTCCCAGCTTCGGCAAGACCCCCGAGAGCAACACGTTGGTCGAGGTCGGGCTAGAGACGTAAACATCGAGGAGCCAGCCGTGCAACGGCACCGCGGGTACCTTGATCAGCAACCCGAAGAGGATCGGGGCCGCGACGGCGATCTGGGCGACCCGCGAGAGGCCGCCACCGCCACCGAGGCCGTCCATCGAGTAGGTGTTCGCGAGGATGCCGAAGGCCAGAAAGCCCGCGAGCATCACCGTCGAGCCGAGGAAGGTAAAGATGAAGAACTTGATCGCGGCCGGGCGCCGGTTCTCGTCGCCCCACACGCCCACGAGCAGATACATCGGGATCAAGGTGATCTCGAAGAACACGTAGAACAGGATAAGGTCCTGCGCCGCGAAGACCCCCAGCATCCCAACCTCGGCGACGAAAAGCGCCGCGAAGTACTGCTTGAGGTTGCGTTTCACGTCCCGCGAAGCCACGATCGCTATCAGCGTCAGGAACGCCGAGAGGAAGAACATGCCGAACCCGAGCCCGTCAAGGCCGACCCTGTAGCCAATGTTGAGCGACCCGATCCAGGTGATGTCCTGCGTGAGCGCCGCGACGCCAAGGTCGCCCCCGAAGGCGAAGTAGATGTAGATCGTCAGCAACAGGGGCACTGCCGCCACCCCGAGGGCGGCGTAG
Source organism: Rubrobacter sp. (assembly GCA_036520255.1). GTDB lineage: Bacteria > Actinomycetota > Rubrobacteria > Rubrobacterales > Rubrobacteraceae > Rubrobacter_D. Next base: position 4,497 of record DATDKB010000093.1, read on the forward strand.
CGTGTCAGGCGATCGTCGTCCGGCAAGAGCAGCATCAAGATCGCGCCGAGCAGGGGGATGAGGATGGTCACGGTGGTTATCACAGGCGGGTCCCCACCGCGAAGGCGGCGGCGGTAATCAGCACGATCAGGCCGACCACGATGACCGCGTACTGCGCCCCCACCACGATTCCTATGATGAGCACGCTCAGAAGGATGAACAGGGCGTAGTTCTGGACACCACCGCTCTGGAGCCGCTGCAGCAGACCGCCAGTCCCCGTTGCCCCGCGCCCGACCCCGCTCACGGCACCGCCGATGACGTTGCGGTCGAAGCCTCGGGTAGCCTTCCCGAGCCACATCGCGAAGCGCACGAAAGTCGCGCCGTAGAGAGCGTCGAAGTACCAGCCCTTATCCAGGAACTTGTGGAGCCAGGAGAAGCGGCTGGCGAGCGTTCCGGCGAGCGCCGGCCTCGCGACATAGAGCGCGTAGGCCAGACCTATACCGAGCAGCGCGACGACGACAGATATCGCAGCTAGCACGAAGCTGAAGCTGGGTTCCTCGATGTTAAGCGTTGAGACGGCGAACTCGCTCGGATGCACGAACTCGGCGAAGTAGTCGGGGATCGGTATTCCCAGCCCAGGCGGTATCCCAACCCAGCCGCTGACTATCGAGAGGAAGGCCAGAAGCATCATCGGGCCCGTCATGATCCCGGGCGACTCCCCGGCTTCACGCGCTCCCTGGGTGCGTGGCTCGCCGGTAAACGCGAGGAAGATGGCGCGGAAGATGTAGAAGGCCGTCATGAACACCGTCAGTAGCGCCATGCCGAAGAGCAGGTAGTAATGCTCATCGTAGGCCGAAGCGACGATAGAGTCTTTCGACCAGAAGCCCGAGAACGGGAAGATCCCCGAGAGCGAGAGCCCCGCTATGACCATCGCCCAGAACGTTATGGGCATCCTGCGTCTGAGTCCCCCCATCTCGAAGAGGTTGTAGGAGTTCATCGCGTAGATGATGCTGCCCGCGCAGAGGAAGAGGAGCGCCTTGAAGAAGGCGTGGTTGTAGAGGTGGAAGATGCCGCCCGTGTAGTTGCCGATCCCCAGTCCGAGCATCATGTACCCGAGCTGGGAGACGGTGGAGTAGGCGATCACACGCTTTATATCCCTCTTGACCAGCGCCATGGTCGCCGCCATGAGCGCCGTGAAACCGCCGATGTAGGCGACGGTGAGCATGGCCGTCGGGCTCTGGACAAAGATGTCGTAGGTGCGCGCCACAAGGTAGACGCCCGCCGCGACCATGGTCGCGGCGTGGATCAGGGCGCTCACCGGCGTCGGGCCCTCCATCGCGTCCGGAAGCCAGACGTGAAACGGGAACTGCGCGCTCTTGCCCACGGCACCGACAAAAACGAGGATCACAGCCGTCGTGAACAGCGAGCCTCCGATAAACCCGGACTGGGCGGCAAGCGAGATGTCCGAGAACGCCACGGATCCAGTCGTCGCCCAGAAGATGATAATGCCAACGAACAACGCGGCATCCCCGATCCTGGTAACGATAAACGCCTTCATCGCGGCGTCGCGCGCCGAGGGTTTCTCGAACCAGTGCCCGACCAGCAGGTACGAGCACAAGCCGACCAACTCCCAGAACACGTAGAGCTGGATAAAGTTCGGGGCCAGGACCAACCCCAGCATCGAGGCCGTGAACAGGTTCAGCACGGCGTAGAACCAGGCGAAGCGTTTATCGCCCTCCATAAAGGCGCCTGAATACAGTTGGATCATGAGGCTCACGAAGCTCACCACGACGAGCATCACGGCGGCGAGGCCGTCGATATAGACGCCCATCGAAAAATTGCCGCCGGCGCCGAGGTTGATCCAGTTCACCGCGAACTCTATCGGTGCCCCGCCGCCCGGCACGATGCCGGCCACGAAGAGCAAGGCGAACGCGGAGAAGACCAGCGAGATCGTCACCCCGAGGATGGCCACGTACTGGGCGCTCTCCTTCAGGAGGCGCCCGAACAGGGCCAGCACGAAGAAAACCAGCGCCGGGAGCGCCGGTATGGCCGTTATGATCAGCTGTTGGCCTACGGTCTGCACGTGCCTCCCTCTATCCTCTCATGGAGGTTACTTCGTCTACGTTCACCGTCCGCCGCGAGCGGAACACGGCGAGCACTATAGCAAGTCCGACGGCGATCTCTGCGGCCGCTATGGCGATAACGAGCACCGCGTAGCTGACCCCGAGACCTCCCGCGCCGGGTAAGTAGTCCGCAAACGCGACTAGCGTAAGGTTGACACCGTTGATCATCAACTCGACGCACATAAAGATGACGACGGCGTTGCGCCGGATCAAAGCTCCCCACGCCCCGATGGCAAAAAGGAACGCCCCCACCACGAGGTACCCTTCGAGCGGCGGCGCCGAAACGAGCGCGTCGATGAACTGCTGAACCTGGGCCGGGACCCCTGGCATTACTCGCGCACCCCCCTATCGACGCCCTGGCCCATCTTGCGGCGGCTAACGACGATGGCGGCGACCACGGCCACCAGGAGCAGCACCGAGGCAACCTCGAAGAGCAGGGTGAAGATCTCAGCCCCCTGGCTGACGCCCAGCAGGTCCCGCCCGAAGGCGGCAACCTCCCGCGGCCCGTTCCCAGCCTTCGTATCTCCCCAGTTTTCGGCGGCCAGCACGTAGGCGAGGAAGCATCCGACGCCGGCGGCGACGAGGAAACCCGCCCAGAACTGGCGGTTGATTATAGTGCGGTAGCGCCTGACCTGCGGCTTCTGGGTGAACATGATCCCGAACAGGATCACCACCGTCACCGCCCCGACGTAGATGAGCACCTGGAACGCGGCGAGCGCGGGCGCGTTGAGCATCACGAAGTACCCCGAAATCCCGAGGAACGACCCAGACATGAACAGCGCAGAGTGCACGACGCTCCGGCTCAACACCACCCCGAGCGCCGAGACCAGCGTCATCCCGGCCAGAAAAGCGAACGCGAGCGTCAAGCCGCTTCGCCCCCGGTCCTAGGCTGCTCTACGGTCCTCGGAGCCTTCTTTCCAGTGGGTTTTTTCTTCTTCCCTACGGCGGGCTTGGGGTCTATCCTCGGGTCGACGGGGCGCTCGCCGAACTGCCTGGCGAGCTCTAGGCGGTTGTAGGCCTGCGCCTCGAACTCCTCGGTGTGATAGATGCAGTTCACCGGGCAGACCTCAACGCACAGCGAACAGTACATGCAGCGCGAGTCGTCGATCACGAACCCGATAGGGTAAGGCTTCGCCTTGCCCGAGCCGTCGGCGTCGCGTTTGGTCTGCTCGATCGAGATGCAGTGATCCGGGCAGATCCTCATGCATTGCAGACAAGCGATGCAGCGGTCCATGTCCACGGTGAGCATCCCGCGGCTGCGTTCCGGAAGATTCCGTTTGTACTCCGGGTACTGGCGGGTGATCTTCTGCCCGAAGAGGTGCTTTAAGGTCACCCCCATCCCCTTCATAATGCCCTGTCCAACCTGCGGCATCAATACCTCCTAGAAAATCAGAATCGCGCCGGCCGTAACGAACAGCCAGATCAGGGTGATCGGAACGAGTATCTTCCAGCCGAGATCCATGAGCTGGTCCATCCTGAGACGGGGCACGCTCCACCTGATCCACTGGAAGGTAAACATGATGAGCGCCGTCTTGATGCCGAACCAGACCCAGTTGAAGTTTCCGAGGTCAAGGAACGGAAGCGGCGGCTGCCACCCACCGACGAAGAGCGTCACGGTGACCGCCGACATGACGGCCATGGAGGCGAACTCGGCGGCCTGTATGAGCGCCCAGGTCATCCCCGAGTACTCGACCATGTACCCGCCAACGATCTCGCTTTCCCCCTCGGGCAGATCGAATGGAACCCGCTTGACCTCGGCGAGCCCGGCGATGTAGAACGTTACGAACATCGGGAGCTGTGGCAGAAAGTACCAGGTCCAGATCGTATCGCCCTGCGCCCTGACAACGTCGGCGAGCGAGAGGCTCCCCGTGAGCATAACCACGCCGAGGAGGCTGAGTATGAGCGGCACCTCGTAAGAGATCATCTGCGCCGCCCCACGCAGCGCGCCGAGCAACGAGAACGCCGAGCGGCTCCCGTACCCGGCCATGACCACGCCGAGAGCTCCGATGGAGGTGATAGCCACGAAGAAAAGTATCGCCACGTTCAGGTCCGCGACCACAGCGTTGGGCGCGAAAGGAACTACCAGCCACACGAGCGCGGCTGGTATGAACATGGCGATAGGCGCCCCGAGGAAAACCCAGAGGTCGGACCTTCCCGGCGAGACGTTCTCTTTGGTAAAGAGCTTGAAGACGTCGGCGGCGGGCTGCAGAAGCCCACGTGGCCCGACCCTGTTCGGCCCGAAGCGCAGGTGGATGTATCCAGAGACCTTCCTCTCCGCCATCGTCAGGACGGCGGCGAGGTTGAGCACGAGGAACAGAACCGCCCCGAAGGAGACGAGCAGCCGGATCGGCTCTACTTCAAGAAGGTTGAGGACCGTCTGCATCTACTTGTCCCACCCGCCGGAGACGGGGTCTACGAGGCCCATGATCGGCATGATGTCAGGCAGGTAATGTCCCGGAATGACCTCCTGCAAGAGCTGCATGTTGCAGAAGCTCGGGTCGCGGTAATGAACCCTGTAGGGCGTGTCCGACCCGTCCGAGACGACGTGAACGGCAAACTCGCCACGCGGGCTCTCCACCCGGCCGAAGCCGTCGCCCTCCTCAGGCCGCAACCTGCGGCCGAGATCGCCCATCACCTCGCCCTCGGGCATCTTCTCCAGGCACTGCTTTATGAGCCGTATGCTCTGCAAACACTCCGCGATGCGCACCCGGTAAGAAGCCTCGACATCTCCCGCCGTATCGGTGATGACATCGAACTCAAGCTCGGGGTAGATGCTGTAGGGGTAATCTCGCCGAATGTCGAAGTCAACACCGGTGCAGCGCAGCGCCGGGCCGGTCACGCCCATCTCGATGGCCTGCTCCTGCGTCATCTTCCCGACGTTGCGAGTGCGGGATATAAAGATCTCGTTCTCCGCTATAAGGTCCACGAAGTCGCGCTGGAAGTGGTCCTCCAGGCTCTCGATGTAGTCCCAGATCTTCTGCGGTATGTCGGGCGGAAGGTCTGCCTTGACGCCACCGATGCGGATGTAATGGAACATCATCCGGGCGCCGGTCACAGCCTCGAAGATGGACTGTATGCGCTCCCGCTCCCTGAAAGCGTAGAGGATCGGGGTGAAAGCGCCTAGCTCCAGCATGAGGAAGCCGATGGATGGGATGTGGCTCGCGAGCCGCATCAGCTCGCACATGAGGACGCGGATGTACTCTGCCCTCGGTGGTATCTCGACGTCGAGCAAATCTTCGACGGCGAGAACGTAGCCGTGCTCGTTGTGCATGTTGGCAAAGTAGTCGAGCCTGTCTGTCAGGGGAATGACGGCCGGGTACATGCGGTTCTCGGCGATCTTCTCTTGGCAGCGATGCAAATACCCCATCACGGGGTCGCACCTGACGACGGTCTCCCCGTCGAGCTCGAGGATAAGCCTCAAGAGCCCGTGCATCGCGGGGTGCTGCGGCCCCATGTTCATGTCTATGGTCTCGAGCCCGAACTCGTCCCTGATGTCCGGGCTTACCAGGCGGCTGCTCGCCGGCTCGGTGAGAGCGCCCTCGTGATGTGCGCGGCGTTCCTCGCTTAGCATAACCCTACCTCAGTCCCTCGAAGGTGCGCTTGGTGCTGATCTCGAAGCTCTTGAGCAGCGGGTGGTGGTCGAAGTGGTCCTGCCACATGTACGTCCTCCGCAGATCCGGATGCCCCGCAAAAGCGACCCCGAACATGTCGTAAGCCTCCCGCTCGTGCCAGTTGGCCGTGGGATAGACGCCCGTGACCGTCCCGATCACCGGCTCATCACCCTCAATGGTCGTCTTGACCCTGACCGTGCCCCCACGAAAGTCTATGAGCTCATACGTCAGCTCGAACGAGCCCCGCCTATCTACAACCGTGATAAACGAGAGGTGCGGGATGCCGAGCGTCTCTCGCGCGGTCGCGAGCACGGCCGGAACGTCTCCGGGGCTCGCTACGACCCTCACCACGTCATCCAGGATTTCGGACTCTTCCAGACCATGCCTGTTGTCGAGACCATCGAGGTAGCGCTGCAGCCGGGTCCGGAGATCCCCCTCCGGAAACGAGACGGCCACCTAGGCATTCTCCTTGCCGCTGGCGCTGCCGTTCCCGGACGCGCCAGCCTCCGCTGCCTTCGCCTCGGCTTCCGCCGCTTTCCGAGCCTTCACCTCTTCCGTGAGCCGCTTCTTTACCTCCGGGGGGACCCAGCCGACGTCGGTCTGGGAGGCGGGTGGCATTCCGGCGCGCTCGAAGACGTAGGTGCGCTTGAGGGGACGGATGCCTTCCAGGCGCGGGGCCTTACCCTCGCTGATCCCGGTGTACTCCCGCTCGGGAAGGTACTCGTTTATGGTGCCGTCCTCGTCCACGAGCGCTGGCCTCGGCCTCTCGTAACCGACCTGCTGGTCGCGCTCTATCTTCTTCTGTAGCGTCATGATCCCGAAGATGAGCGCCTCGGGTCGCGGTGGACACCCGGGCACGTACACGTCCACGGGAATCACCCTATCGGCCCCCATGAGCACCGAATAACCGTCCAGGAACGGGCCGCCCGAGATAGCGCAAGCGCCCATCGCTATCACCCACTTGGGCTCGGGCATCTGCTCGTAGAGCCTCGTCATCCGCTCGGCCATCTTGGTCGAGACGGTGCCCGAGACGATCATGACGTCGGCCTGCCGCGGGGAGGCCGCGAAGAATCCGGCGCCGAAGCGATCGAGGTCGTTGTGGGCCATGCCAGTGGACATCATCTCGATCGCGCAACAGGCCAGCCCAAACTGGAGCGGCCACAAAGAGTTCTTGCGGGCCCAGTTGAAAAGCTTGTCCGTGCTCGTGGTCACGATGTTCGGCTCGTTGAACTGCTGCATTACACCCATTTAAGGGCCCCCTTCTTCCAGGCGTAGATTAAACCGACCGCCAGTATCGAGACGAAAATGATCATCTCCACGAAACCATAGACCCCGAGGCTCTTGTAGATTACGGCCCAGGGATAGAGAAAAGCCGCCTCCACGTCGAAGACGAGAAACAACAACGCGAACACGTAGTAG
>DATDKB010000094.1:0-3414 GCA_036520255.1 Rubrobacter sp.
TCCTCCACGCGGCCTCGCCAGGAGGCGTCGTCGAGCAGACGGATCAGGGATGAGTAGCTCGGGTGACGCTCGTCGAACTCGAGGGCGAGGTGATAGGGCCTGCGGTCTGCGAGGCGTTTCAGGAGGGCGGCCGTGGAGCTCTCGGACTCCGCCAAATCTTTCAGCAGCGCGAAGGCCCCAGCGTCGTCCTGCTCGGAGAGCTCGTCGAAGGTAGCGGTGCCGGCCGTGATTGCGTCCTGGACGGCCCTTAGGAACATCGCGGTCGGGATGCGCAGGGTATGGTGACCGTAGACGTTGTAGTGGACCAGGTAGCGGGAGAAGACCAGGGATTGGAGCATGCCAGCCCCGTCTTCGTCCAGCGCCATTATCGCCCTGTTCTCGTGGCCCACGATCCTCAGTCGTTCGATTAGAGCTTCCACCTCCAGAAGGCCGTACGGGAGGCGGGCGCCCCTGGCGTCCCGGATTAGGCAGTCCAGGCCGTCCACGTTGAGTGAGCCGAAGAGAATGTCCCTCAGGAGGTGTTCGGTTGGCGTCAGACTGTACGGCTGCTGGTCCCCGCGCGAGACCAGCCTGAAGACGTTGTGTGGTTCCAGGTCCCATTCGCTACGCAGGACCTGCGCCACGTCCGTGTGTTCGATCCAGCGCCGACTCAATTCTTTCAAGGTGGGAGCGCCGGGAAGGTTGATCCCCTCGATCGAAGCGGCGTAAGGGTAGCGGCCCGCGTGCAGCAACAGGGCCGCCGCCAGGGCGCACCTGACGTCTCTGTCTTCGAGGTACGCGCCGGACTCCGTGATGCGCCTCAGCGTAAGGTTCGCCAGGTGGTAGACGCCTACCGCGTGCTCCAGGCACGTGTGGCGGGCCCTGGGGAAGGACCCGAACGTAAACCCGAGCTGGCTCATGCCCTTCAGGCGCCGCATCGCGCGGGTCTCCAGGAGGGCCTTCACGGCCCGGTCGACGGGAATGTCGCCCCAGATCGCATCCCTCACCCTTCTCCCGGAGCCCCCGAAGAGCTCCCCGACCGTACCGCTCAAAAACGCTCCCGATCTCCTGCTTTGGGCTATTCTAACCAAAACAGACAGGCCCGAAGCGTGCTTCGGACCCGCAACGGGTATAACATCCTGGTTTCGACGAGAGGAGAGACCATACACGCGGAAGAGGAGAAAGCCCTACTTGGAGAGTACGTGATCCTGCGTCCACCGCGGGAGTCCGATGTGGAGGTGGTCTACTCCTGGGACAAAGACCCGGAACTCGCCGCCTGGAACGGCCGATCACCCATCTCCATCTCCCTCTCTGCGGCCCACCGCGACTACCTTGCCCGCTGGGCGGACCCCAGCGTGAAGACTTTTATCATCGAGGCCGCGGAAGAACCGATCGGCATGGCGACCCTCTACGACTTCCAAAGGGACGGCTGCGAGGTCGGCATAAAGATAGGCCCTGGAAACCTGCGCGGCAGGGGTTACGCTACCGAGGCCGTGGCCCTGCTGCTCGACTACGCCTTCGGTACTCTTGGCCTCCGGGCGGTCCGCGGCTCGACCCTAGCCCACAACGACCGCATGCAGCGCGTGTTCGAGAAGAACGGCTTCGTGCAGACGGGCGATGACTCGCTCCTGAGCCGCTACGACAACCGCCGCTACACCGAACTGTTCTACGAACGCCGCCAGGAAGAGGACTAACCTCCGCTCATCCACCGCCGTAGATGAAGTTCCTCACCTCGCAATCGGGGGAGACTACGTCGAGCCCCTCTTCGAACCACACCGCGTCTTTGCCGCCGCCGCAATCGATAATGTCCCTGCGACGATCGATAGCCTCGATGTGATCCCCGCCCGCACCCGCGCTCACAATGTCTACGCCCGGATTTTTGGAGGTCGCGACGCTGGGACGGCCCATCCGGGTACGAAACTTCCCGGCGGAGACGTAGTCGGCCTCGCCGCCACCGACTGGCACATCGGAGCCACCGAAACCGTAAAGCACGTCGCGGCCATCTTCGTCGAAGAGCCTGTCGTCGCCGTCGAGAACGCTGTTGGCGGACATTTTCGGGGAATCGCCGAAGAGACCGCCGGACGCATACTCGTCCCCGTCGGCGCCCACGCCTCCGTGCACAACGTCCGAGCCGCCGCGGGCGTCCACGAAGTCTCGACCGCCCCTGGCGTGAATCTCATCGCCCCGGTTGGTGCCGTTGAGATGGTCGTCGGTGACGGTACCGTAGCAGGGCTTGCCATGAACACACCCGTCCGTCGCCGCGAACACGACATTCGCAGGTAACGAAACGAGTAATGCCGCCACGAAAAGTGCCGGAGTTGCTAACCGCACGACCTTCTCCTCCCGTCATACCGCTCGGCCCCTCCAAGACCAGAAACAACTATATGGGAGCCGTGTTACGAGGCGGCGTCGGACGCGTAACGCTTCTCATAAGTTTCGATAACGTTTCGGTAACCGCGCCGACCCACGCCCGGCCGCGCTCTCTGTCCTAACCGACTACAATAAGGCTGATGAAGACGCAACTCCAACTCAACATCAGGAGCAGGGGCGCGATGAGCGGGGTGCTCACCATAGGTAGCCTGGACCCCGCGTTCGCCGCGGCCACCCGCCTGGACGGGGAGCCCGTGATGCTCGACCTTCGTTCGGTCGAGTTCGTGGAGCCAGCCGGACTCTGCAGTCTCGCCGCGTTGTTGGAGTATCTGTGCGAGCGTTGCGAGGTGGTCGATCTCGCGCTCTCCGGACGCGACGTGCCCGCCTACCTGGAGCGCATGAACTTCTTCAGGTCGTTCGGGGATCGGGTACGCACCAACGCTGACGTTGCCGTTTTGGAGGAGCGCAGGCGGCACAACCCGGGGACGCTTCAGGAGTTGATCAACTTCCACGCAGAAGAGGAGATACCGGGAATAATCGAGAGGATCTCCGAGATCCTGGAGAACCAGGGCTACCGCCTACGTGAACGCGTCGCGATCTGCTCCACGCTCTCGGAGGTCTGCGCGAACGCCGCCGAGCATGGCGTCTCCTCCTTCGGGGCCTACGCGGCCGTCCAAGCCTACCACCACATCGTTAGCGGGTCCCGCCGCCGCGGCGAGGAGGTACTCATAGCGATCGCCGACGGCGGCGTAGGCGTGCGCGAGACGCTCTCCCGCAACCCGGAGTACGCGGAGTACACCACAACGGACAACGACGCCCTGCGCCACGCCCTAGAGATGGGCGTCTCTGCCACCGGCGAGATCGGCCGCGGCGGTGGCCTCGCCCTTGTCGCGGGCATCGCCGCCCGCGCCGGCGGCTCGCTCTCCCTGAGATCCGGCTCCGGCCGCGTAACTGTTTACGAAAACCGCAAAAACTCCCGCAACGTGCCGGATTTCCCCGGTACCTTCGTCCGCGTTTCCCTGCCCCGCACACCACAGGAAAGGTCCTCCGGATGACGGGAAAATA
>DATDKB010000095.1:0-4937 GCA_036520255.1 Rubrobacter sp.
GCGGTCCCCGTCAACGATGGCGGCCCCGACAGCGGGGGCCGAGCTCCTGTACCACGACCTCCCGCACGTGGGGCATGCCGCGCCCCTGCTCTCGCCGCCTTTGGCTTCCAGCTCTGTTCCGTCCGCCGGGCAGAAGCGGAAGGGCTCGGTATTGGAGAAAGGTACTCGGTCCTGATCCATCACACGCGGGCCTTTACTAGCTCTTCGGCGACGCTGGCGAGCTGGTCAACACTCCTGACGACCTCGACGCGGTCGCAGAGGGGTTCGTAGAGGGTCATGTCGCAGGAGCCAAGGGTCCAGCCCCACTTTGGCTCGGGGGTGATCCAGATCGTCTGCTTGACGTGATGCGCGATCTCCTCCAGCGCTTCCGCCTTGGGTGGTTTGCCGTTGTTACGCCCGTCGCCCAGGATCACGAGTGTCGTCCGGTGGTTGAGCGACGGCAAATACTCGTTTCTGAACTGTTCGGCCGCCTTGCCGAAGTCGCTGTTCACGTCGGCGTCGAGAACCCGTCCCGAAAAAACCTGGTCAACGGCCCTGTCCATGCTGCTGTCCTCGAAGAACTGCGTGACCTCGGCGACGTCGGCCACGAACACGAAAGTCCTGACCTTCGAGAACAGGCTCTGCATCTGGTAGACCATGTGCAGCCAGAATCGGCTCATGTTGCGCGTGCTCATGCTGACGTCGCACAGCATCACCACGCGCGGGCGTTTCTCGTGGTGGCGACGCAGGACGGGATTGAACGGGATGCCCCCGTAGCGGACGTTTCGGCGCAGGGTGTGGGGAACGCTTATGTGTCCCGTGCGGTCTTGCTTGAGGCGTCGGGTCTTGGCACCGTGGATCTGACGTGCTATCCGACGAATCGCAGCCTCCGTCTCCCTCTGTTCTGCGGGGGAGTAGTCGAAGATCTTGCGCAAGGAGCGCCGCATCAAAGCAGAATCGTCTTTCTTTTTTTCGAGTTGCTTCTGGCGTTCGACCATCTGTTCGATGAGCTGAGGTAGGCCGCGCAGTATCTCCTCGCTCTGCTCCTCTAGCTGGCGTATGAGCGACTCGTCAACTTCCAGGTCGTGCAGGTGGTCGACGAGCCCCTGGAAGTCCGCGGCCGAGACGTCGAGCGGCAGCTCCTGACCGCCGTCGCCGTGGGTGACGAGGTCTCCGGGGCTGAACATGCCGCGGGCCCGCCGTAGTTTCAGCTGGTGTGTGATGCGTTGCAGTGCCTGATCCAGGGCCCCCGGTTTGCGGTTCAGGATCAACTCCTGAGAAAACATCGAGAGGCGCATCTTGTCCGCCTCGCCATGGATATCGTCGGAGGGACGCATCTTATCCTCATCGAAGTGGCGCCGGAACTCGGTGTTCTCACTATCCTCGTGGCTGTGCTCCTCCGAATCAGGCGCCTCACCTTCCGCATCCTCCCCGAACTCCATGCTCGTCGGCTGGCCCTCATCGTGGTCGTGGTCATGAACGTCCAGCTTCGCCGTCCGCTTCTCCGCGGTCGGCCGCAGGCTGAAGTACAGATCGAAGAGCCTGTCGAACGTCTCGATGTCGTCCGTGTTCTTGACGAGCGTGGTCCGCAAAGTGTCCCGCACCACCCCGCGCTCCCCCAACCCGGTCTGCTCCAGCGCGTGCAGCGCGTCCAGGCTCTCCGCAGGAGACACCCTGACCTGATGACGCCTCAATACCTGCACGAAGTCGTTTATTACGGTGTCCATGAAACGCCTAGTGCGTGTGCTTGTGGGTAGAGCGGTGCATCTCGTACATCGCTTCGTGCGGGTTCTCGCCGGTTGGTTCTTTCTGGCCGATGTCTTTGCGCTCGGGGCCGGCGCCGACGTGCGCGAGCACCTTCTCGGCGTCGCGGTCGTACTTGACGATCACGCTTAGCGTCTCCTCGATGAGGTCTTTGTCGATGCTCGGGGCGCCGAGCACGACCAGCGAGCGCGCCCAATCGAGCGTCTCACCGATGCTCGGCGACTTGCGTAGGTCGAGGGTCCTTATATCCTGGATGGTCTCGACCAGCTCCTTTGCCAGCGCGTCGCCGACGCCGGGGGCTTTGAGGCGCACGATCTCCAGCTCCACCTCCGGGTTCGGGTAGTCGATCTGCAGGTGCAGGCAGCGGCGCTTGAGCGCCTCGGAGAGCTCGCGGGTCCGGTTGGAGGTCAGTATCACGACCGGGGGGTGCTCCGCCTCGACCGTGCCGATCTCGGGGATCGAAACCTGGTAATCGCTCAAAAACTCCAGCAGGAACGCCTCGAACTCCTCGTCGGCGCGGTCGATCTCGTCCAGCAAGAGCACCGGCGGTGTCTCTGACGTGATGGCCTGCAGGATAGGCCGCTCCACGAGGAAGTTCTCGGAGAAGAACACGTCCTCCTGCTCGCGCAGCTTGGCGGCGGCCTCGCGCAACCCCTCCGTCGGCCCGAGGACCTCCCCGATCTTCTCCCTCAGCACCTGCGTGTACAGGAGCTGCTTGCCATACTCCCACTCGTAGAGTGCCTTGGCTTCGTCGAGGCCTTCGTAACACTGCAGGCGGATGAGCGATCGGTCAGTCGCCGCTGCGAGCGACTTCGCAAGCTCGGTCTTGCCGACGCCCGCCGGGCCTTCAATGAGGACCGGCTTGTCCAGCTTTACGGCCAGGTACACTACCGTCGCCAGGCGCCGGTCGCAGACGTACTCCTGCTCCGCGAGCTTCTCCCTGACCTCTTCGATGCTCTCGAACAAAATGCTCCTTCTAAAATGGCATTCTCGGAAGACGGCGGGAGCGGGCCGCGCGGCCCGCTCCCCTCTTTCTACCGAATGTCGGCTAGGACGGCGTGTCTACCGGCGAGCGGGAACCCTGCTGGTCCTTGGACTCGTAGCCGTGGGTGCGACGGCCCATCTCGGGGGCGACGCCCCAAACGTTCTGCCGGTAGCCGTTGCCCGTCTTGACGGCCATGCCATCGTACATGCAGTCGCGCAGAACCTCCTTCGCGCCGTCGACCGTGAGGTCGCGCGGGTTGCCCGGCGTACAGAGGTCACCCATCATGTGCTCGGCCATCTTCTGCAATTCCTCGTCATCGGACTGGATGGACGCGCTGGCCTTGCCCTCGTAGTAACCCTTGCCCATCCTCGTCTTCGGGTACTCCGAGACCTGCCCCCAGTTCTCCGGGCAGCCGCAGTCCTTGACGAGCCTGATGACGGCCTCTATGGCCGCGTCGGCTGCCTGCGGGACGCTCATACCTTTGGTGTTAACACCCATCGCCTCGGCGATGTCCGCGTACTTTTCGGTGGCCGCTGGCTGATTGTATGTCCACACCCTCGGGAGGCCGATGCCGTTGTTCAGGCCATGGTGGATGTCGTAGTAGGCGCAGACCGCGTGCGAGAGCGAGTGCAGGATCCCCAGGAGCGCCGAACTGAACGCCTGCGCCGCGATGTACTGCGCCCAGACCATCCCCTCCATCGCCTTGTAGTTGTGCGGGTTGTAGGTCGCCTCGCGCAGGTTTTCCTGGACCATCCTGACCGCGGCGAGGGCTACCGGCGTGCACGAGAGGTGCTGCACCCGGCCCACGTACGCCTCCGAAGCGTGGGCCAACGTGTCGAAGCCCGTGTACGCCACGTACTCAGGTGGTTGCGTCATGCACAGCACCGGGTCGTTGATAGCCAGCGTCGTTATGGCCGCCCGGTCGAAACCGACCCACTTGTGCGGCGCATCCGGCGACGAGAGGTCCGTAATGACGTAGGCTGGCGTCGTCTCAGATCCCGTCCCCACGGTAGTGTTGATCGCGATGTGAGCCGGGTTGTCGAGCGTCTCCGAAGCGTTCAAGGCCTGAAACTCGTTGATGTTCCTGCCGTCGTGCGCCGCCACGACGCGCGCGCCCTTCGTGGTGTCGTGAGAAGACCCGCCGCCGATGGAGACGAACCCGTCGCACTCGCCCTCGGAGAACGCCTCGTAGGCGTCCATAACGTTGTAGTCCTTGGGGTTCGACTCTACCTTGTCGTAGACCGTCACCGAGACGCCCGCGGTTTCGAAGTTGGTCTTGCACTCGTCGATGATCCCGGTCCCGCTCAAGCCGGACGTCACGAACAGGACGTGCTTGAGTCCCATCGCCGCAGCCTCTGGACCAGCATTCTCGTAGGCCCCAGCTCCCAGAAGCGACCGCGGCTGCTTGAAGAACTCCTTGATCGGAAACTCGAACATTCGTGTGGTGTCCACTAATTTCTCCTTTCCCTCTCTATGCTTTCTATACACGCCGGCCGGGGAGCCAGCGCAAAAGCCCCAGGATTTCCCCCTGCAAGCGTTTGTGTTTCTCCCTATCACCCCTTTCAGAGAAACTGTTACTACAATGTAATAGCCTTCCCTCACCCGGCGCAACACCGAGCCCTCCCGGTGGTAGGACGGGTTCGGTTGCGAGAACGGCTTTATAACAGAGCGTGGGTTCTGGCGCTCCCTTATCGTTCGTCGTGGATCTTGACACAACAATGCTTTGTCACTACAAATGCTGTCATGAGGCCTTTATCACGGGGCAGTGCTGGGACGCTTTATCATCAGCTTCTGGGAATCTTGCGAGGTAGGATCGAGTCTGGTGAAATCGGGGTAGGGGACAGGTTGCCGAGCGAGGCGGACCTGGTTTCGGACTTCGGGGTGAGCCGGACGACGGCGCGTCGGGCGTTGGACGAGCTAAGGCGGGAGGGCCTTGTGCGGCGGGAGCCGGGCAGGGGGACGTTTCTGGCGAACCCGCGGCTGCGGTCCAACCTGGCGTACTTGCACAGCTTCACGGAGGAGATCGAACGCTGGGGCTACACGCCTGGGGCACGGCTGGTATCGCGGGAGGAGCTGGCGGCGAACGAGGAGGTCGCGGCACGGTTGGAGATCGAGGCGGGGGATGAGGTGTTGTTCGTAAGGCGGTTGCGGCTCGCGGACGAACGTCCGATCTTCGTCTGCGACTCGTACCTGCCCGTCGGGCGATTCC
>DATDKB010000096.1:0-2838 GCA_036520255.1 Rubrobacter sp.
CGCTGCCCTCAGACCGCGAACGTCTCATGGTCTCTATCCGGGGCGGGGAGCTCGGAGGCCAGGGGCTTCAACCCCTCGCCGAGCGCTACGGTCGGTTCCTGGGGTGGGAGCGGGCCGGGGGGGCCGTGATGGTTCGGTTCGAGGACCTGGTCGGCCCCGAAGGCGGTGGGAGCGAGGAGGCCCAGCGACTGGCGGTCGGGCGGGTAGCGATGCACCTTGGCGTTCCGGTTGAAGAACGCACGATCGGTCTGGTCGGGGAGAGCCTCTTCGGGGCCGGACGGACGTTTAGGAAGGGGCAGATCGGGGGCTGGCGGGAGGAGTTCACGGCCGAGCACGAGCAGGCACTGGAGGAGGCGGCAGGCCCGCTCTTGGCGGAGCTGGGCTACCAGGAGGCCGGCCACGACCGCTAGGGCGCGCGGCGGACGATTCATGGACCATTCAATTCAAGGGGGGGAACGAGCATGAGCACAGAACCTACGCCCCTTTTCCTCCTCTCGCTGCCCCGCTCCGGGTCCACCCTCGCGCAACGTATCCTCGCCGCCCACGAAGCCATCGCCACGGCCTCGGAGCCCTGGATCCTGTTGCCCTACCTCTATACGCTCCGAGATCGTGGAGCCTACGCTGAATACAATCACCGCGTCCTGGTAAGGGCCGTCGAGGACTTCTGCGACGTGCTGCCCCACGGTCGCGAGGACTACATTAGGGAGATCCGCGAGTTGGCCCTGCGCCTGTACCGCAAAGCATCACCCGCCGGAACGCACTACTTTCTGGACAAGACCCCCCGCTACCACCTCGTCTCGGACGAGCTCGTCGCCGCGTTCCCGGAGGGACGGTACCTTCTTCTCTGGCGCAACCCCCTGGCGGTAGTGGCGTCCCTGATAGAGACGTGGGCCGGCGGCAAGTGGAACCTCTACCGCTTCAAGGTGGACCTCTTCGATGGCATCGAGAACCTGTTCAGGACCTACGAGATCCACGAGGACAGGGTCCACGCCGTGCGCTTCGAGGAGCTCATCACCAGGCCCGAGGAGACCTGGGACGACGTGTTTCGGTACCTCGGCCTCCCCTTCGACGGCTCCGTCCTGTCGCGTTTCGGCGACGTGGAGCTCGTTGGGAGATGGGGCGACCACTCGGGCACCGAAAGGTACACCGGGGTGAGCCGCGAACCGCTGGAGGGTTGGAAGCGGGTCTTGAACAATCCCGTCCGCAAAGCTTGGTGCCGCCGCTACCTGCGTTGGATCGGCCGGGAGCGGTTGGCGGTGATGGGCTACGACCTGGACGCCCTCACCGCCGAGCTCGACGCGCTGCCGACGTCCTACCGGCGGGTCGGTTCCGACGTGGGGCGCGGCTGTTGGGGGCTTCTCCGCGATGTCTCGGAGCCCCATATTCTCTGGCACAAGATCCAAAAGCTCCCGGAATGGAACCGTATCCACGTGCACAGATGATCGTAGGGCCCGCCCTTCGATGCCGCCGGATGGCCCTCGCAGCCGGTCTCGACGGAGCACCGCATGCCGCCCGGGTATGTATAATTCGCAGCCGTACAAACGCACTGCAAAGGACGGTATGGAACGACTCCCAAAGATAATCGCGAGTACCGTGGTGCGCTCCGCCCATCAGGGCGAAAGCCACGGGGGCGTGTACATAATAGACTTGCAGACCGAGGCGGTTGACCAGGTCATACGTTATGACGAACCGTCGATAAGCTGGGAGGGACGGGGCGGTCCCAGGGGGCTTCGCGGCATAGCCTTCTACGAAGACGAGATATACCTTGCGGCCAGCGACGAGATCTTCGTGTACTCCAAAGACTTCCGCTTCGGCGGGTCCATCCGCAATGAATACCTCAGCCATTGCCACGAGACGTACCTGACCGGCGCCACGCTCTACGTGACCTCAACCGGGCGCGACTCGGTGCTCGAGTACGACCTGCGTACGGGCTCGTTCGTGAAGGGCTACCACATATGGTTTCGGGGTCCCAAGCGACAGCTCAAGGCGATGGGGTTTCGCGTCAGGGGATCCGGGCGAGGGCGCGACCTGATGGGGCTCCGCAACGCGGTGGGATCCCTGGCGCCGATGCCCCGGCTGCAGGCATTCGACCCGAACTCCGACAAAGGTCCACCCGCCAGCAGCAACACCTGCCACCTGAACAGCGTCTCTTGCGAAGGTGGGCTCCTGACCGTCTCCGGAACGCGCTGCGCCCACCTCCTAACCATAAGCGACTCGAAGCTCGCCAGCCACGCCCGTATCCCCTACGGGACGCACAACGCCCGTCCTTTCGGTGAAGGCGTGCTACTCAACGACACGAGCAGCAACCGCGTGAGCTACCTGGGGCGCGATGGAGAGTCCGTTTCCTTTCCCATCAAGCACTACGATGAGACAAAACTCCTCAATTCACACCTACCCCAGGATCACGCCAGGCAAGCGTTCGGACGGGGTCTGTGCGTACTGGGCGAGGGCTTGATCGCCGGCGGCTCGTCCCCCGCTACCGTCTCGGTCTACGACCTCAACGCCTCCCGGGTCCTCAAGTCCATCAGCCTGACCATGGACGTACGGAGCACCATACACGGCCTGGAAGTCTGGCCTTTCTAGCCTCGGCGAACAAGAGACGCTGCGCTCGAGGGACACCTCCGGCAACCTCCGGTACGCACGCACCGTCCGCCGCGAGCCGGTCCGGCCTTGCAGAGTAACACCTTGTAGGCGATCATATGCCGGTGATGGATTCGACGTGTATGGGCGAGCGGTGTCGGTAACGGCGAGGGCCTCGGTGTTCGTGGCTCTGGCGCTTCTGGGTGGCGTGGGCACCGTCTACGCGCCTGTCCCTACCTTCACCGCCGTGGCGGCCCT
>DATDKB010000097.1:0-21503 GCA_036520255.1 Rubrobacter sp.
TACGTCGAGGTTGTGCTCGATGACGATAACGGTGTTTCCCGCATCGACTAGCCTGTGCAGGATCGAGAGCAGTTTCTCCACGTCGGCGAAGTGAAGGCCCGTTGTGGGCTCGTCCAGGATGTAGACGGTCTTGCCCGTCGCCCGCTTGCCTAGCTCGCTCGCCAGCTTGACCCTTTGGGCCTCGCCACCCGAGAGCGTGGTCGCGGGTTGACCGAGCCTGACGTAGCCGAGGCCGACGTCGCGCAGGGTGTCCATACGGCGTGAGATCGCCGGCACGGGGGCGAAGAACCCGCAGGCTTCCTCTACGGTCATGTCCAGTACGTCGGAGATGGACTTACCCTTGTAGGTGGCGCGAAGGGTCTCGTTGTTGTAGCGGCGACCCTTGCAGACCTCGCACGGGACGTACACATCGGGGAGGAAGTGCATCTCTATCCGGATCTGGCCGTCACCCCTGCATGCCTCGCACCGACCGCCCTTAACGTTAAACGAGAAGCGGCCCGGCTTGTAGCCCCGGATCTTGGCTTCAGGCGTCGAGGCGAAGAGCTGCCTGATGTGGTCGAAGACCTTGGTGTAGGTGGCGGGGTTGGACCTGGGCGTCCTGCCGATGGGACTCTGGTCTATGTCTATGACCTTGTCCACATCCTCGACGCCCCTGAGGCCCGCGTGCCGCCCCGGACGGTGCTTGCCGCGGCTGACGGCATTGGCGAGGGCCTTGTAAAGGATCTCGTTCACCAGCGTGCTCTTCCCAGACCCGGAAACCCCTGTGATGCACGTGAACACCCCGAGTGGAAACTCCACGTCGACGCTCTTGAGGTTGTGCTCCGTCGCCCCGAGCAACGCTATGGAACCCGTGGGCTCCCGCCGCTCTTCGGGAGGCTCTATCCGGCGGCGCCCGGAGAGGAAGTGGCCCGTTACGGAACGCTCCGCGGCCTCGATATCCTCGACGCTGCCGATTGCGACGATCTCACCCCCATGCACCCCGGCGCCAGGTCCTACGTCGACCACGTAATCCGCGTCGCGTATGGTCTCCTCGTCGTGCTCGACCACGACGAGCGTGTTGCCAAGGTCCCTCAGTTTCTCCAGGGTCGTCAAGAGCCGCCGATTGTCCCGCTGGTGCAGCCCGATGGAGGGTTCGTCGAGAACGTAAAGCACGCCGACCAGGCCGCTCCCGACCTGCGAGGCGAGCCTGATCCTCTGCGCCTCTCCCCCGGAGAGCGTTCCCGCGGAGCGGCTGAGCGTCAGATATCCAAGCCCCACGTCGACGAGGAAGCCGAGGCGCTCGCGGATCTCCTTGACTACCCGCTCGCCGATAATCCACTCCCGCGTCGTGAACTCCACGTCGTCGAAGAAGCGCTGCGCGTCCGTGACAGAGAGCTCGGTGAACTCGTAAACGTTCTTGCCGCCGACCGTCACGGCGAGTGCTTCGGGCCTGAGCCTGGCGCCCTTGCACTTCGGGCAGGGGACGTGGCTCATGAACTCCTCGATCTTCTCCCGCCTGTACTCCGAGTCGGTCTCGGCGTAGCGCCGCCCGAGGTTGCCGACGATGCCGTCGAACCGGGTCATGTACTGCCTGCGCCGGTTGTAGCGATTGCGGTAAGAGACGTAGATGCGGTCGCCGTTGGTGCCGAACAGGATGAGGTTCTTGTGCTCCTCTGATAGTTCGCGCCACGGGACGTTCAAATCGATCCCGTACTTCTCGGCGAGCGCGCCGAGCACGCTCGCGTGGTACTCGGTCTGCGAGTTGGCCCACGGCACCGCGGCCCCCTCGTTGACGCTAAGATCTTCGTTCGGAACAACGAGCGCGGGGTCTATCTCCAGGCGGCTCCCGAGGCCGTCGCAGCGGTCGCAGGCCCCATGCGGGCTGTTGAACGAGAACGTACGCGGCTGTATCTCGGCGATCGAAGCGCCGCAGTTCGTGCACGTGAAGCTCTCGGAGAAGAGCATCGACTCGCCAACTCCGTCCCCCTCGACGGTTTCGATCTGGACCAGCCCCTCGGCCAGCTTCAGGGCGGTCTCGACCGAGTCCGTGAGCCGGCGCTCAATGCCTTCCCGGATAACAAGACGGTCCACTACGACCTCGATGTCGTGCTTGTAGTTCTTGTCCAACCCGAGGTCGACCGGAAGCTCGTGCACCTCTCCGTCCACCCGGACGCGGGCAAAGCCCTGCTCGGCGTACTCGTTCAGTTGCTTACCGTACTCGCCCTTGCGCCCCCGTACGACGGGCGCGAGAACCAGAAACCGCGTTTTCTCCGGCAGCGTGAGGACCTTCTCGACCATCTGCTGAGGCGTCGACGACGCTACGGGGAAACCGCACACGTGGCAGTGCGGCCTACCAGCGCGGGCGAACAGCAGGCGCAGGTAATCGTAGATCTCCGTCACCGTAGCAACGGTGGACCGCGGATTATTGGACGTCGTTTTCTGGTCTATGGAAACCGCTGGCGAGAGGCCGTCGATGTGATCCACGTCCGGCTTGTCCATCTGGCCGAGGAACTGCCTCGCGTACGCGGAAAGGCTCTCGACGTAGCGTCGCTGCCCCTCGGCGTAGATCGTATCGAAAGCCAGCGAAGACTTGCCACTCCCCGAGAGCCCAGTCACGACCACCATCACGTCTCGCGGCAAGGATACCGTTATGTCCTTGAGGTTGTGTTCGCGCGCCCCACGTACGACGATCTGGTTGTCCGTGATCTCTTCTCACCCCTCTTTAAGAGACGCTTCCGGCAAGTATACGGCCCCCTGTTGGGAGCCCAAAGAAGCAGTTTGCGTGTGGGTCCGATTTTACCACCTGAAGGGTGCTTCTCTGTAAGCCGGTTTGCGAATTCTGGTCCTGGGTCCCAAAATGATACGCGCCGGTTACACCATGTTGCGAACGGAGCCCGTAGTGATCTTGAAGGACTTCTCCCGCATCCTTCTAGAAGAGTTGGAGGCGGACTGCCCACTCCCGGGCGAGGCCACCCGGAGGGTGCGAGGGCTCGCGATCGACGAACCGGTGAAGGCCTGGATCTCCCCGGACGAAGTGGCCGTAACCGACCGCGAGATCCTCGACGATGACTTCATGAACAGCGTAGCCACCGCCGGCTCCCCCGCCGTCGTCTGGCGCCGGGAGGGCGAAGCGCAGCCCGAGGCCGTGGAGCAGGCCGCCGCCCTCGGGCTTGGCCTGTTCCTGCTCGCCCCTGAGGTACCCCTCAAGCGCCTCTTCGACGTTTTCTCACAGGACGACGGGTTGTTGCTGCTATCCCACGGCGCCGGCCGGGCGCTTCTGGAGGGCGCGGGAGGCGAGACCAAGGTCGAAGATTTGGCAAGTAGGATCTCCCAAATGCTCGGGCGCGCCGTAGTCATAGAGGACCCTGTAGGACGTTTGATCGCAAGTTCCGGAAACGACCCCGACGAGAATCTCCTGTACGCGACACTCGAAGAGGAGGGCCTGCGCGCCTCCAAGAGCAAAGGGATCGACGAGACCCGCCGCGAGCGACGGGACCGCTACGCCAGGCTCCCCGACGGCTACCTCTCCGTGCCCGTAGAGCGCTGGCGGGTCGCCGAAGGCGAGCTGTTCTGGACGCCCATCGGCGTCGGCGCGCCGGCAGGGTACCTCTGGATCGACCTCGACGGCGCCCATCTGAAACCGGAAGACGTGGTCCTCCTTTACTGGGCCAGGCTCGTCCTCGAGGCGGAGCTTAGCAAGGAGCGCATACGCCTTGAGACCGAGCTTGGCTTCCGCGGGGACTTCGTGGACGACCTCGTAAGCGGCCACTACGGCTCCGTCGAGCTACTCCTGCAACGCGCCCGCTACCTCGGTGCCGACCTGGCCGGAGGAGCCCTGGTGATGGTCGTCGACATAGACGACTTCGCCCACTACCTCGCGCGCCGCAAACCGAAAGAGCCAGCCATCCAGGAGCTCAAGCGACGCCTCGCCGACGCGGTGCGCCTGCAGACCCGCCAGCAGTTCTCGAACTTCCTCCTCGGCCCACGCTCCGACAACGTCATCCTCTTTCTCGGTCCTTCGGAAGGAGAGGAGCCTGATGAGCAATTGGAGAAGGCGCAACTGCTGGCCAGGAGCGTACAGCGCTACGTCAAGGGACTCCTGCCGGACCTGACCGTCTCCATCGGCATCGGCGGCTACAAGAGAGACCCGGCCCAGCTCCGCGAGGCCTACTTGGAGGCCGGGGTGGCGCTCGAGATCGGGCACCGCATCCACGGTCCCTCCTCCGTCTCGACCTTCGGAGAAACAGGAACGTACAAGCTTCTCTTCAGGGTGTTCCAGGAGAACCCCGAAGAACTCGACGTCTTCTACGGCGAAACCTTAGAGCCCGTAGTCCACTACGACTCCCGCTACGGCACGGAGCTGGTCCAGACCCTCATAACTTACCTCGGCAACGACGCCTCGACCGTGAAAACCGCCGGAGACCTCTTCGCCCACCGCCACACAATCCGCTACCGCCTCGACCGCGTGAGCGAGCTCACAGGCCTCGATGTGGACAGGAGCGCCGACCGCGAACGCCTTACCCTTGGCATCAAAGCAATGCAACTCCTCGGCCGCGTCCCCGAAAAACCATCGAGCTTCTCAGATAGGTAGCGTTTCAGCCGGTCAGCGATTCACTTGCGCGCTGTTCTGACCTCTTTGGCCGGCTCGTGCGGACTAGCACATCGCGAGTTCCGGCTGCGCCATTCGCCGCATTACCTGACAAGCTGAATCGCTGACCGGCTGACTTGTACATCCGCCGGAACTGGGGCGTCAGGCGGGGCACCCATCTTTGTACATCTGGCTAAAGACCGTTTCGGTGGTGGTGCCTAGACTATGTTCCATAGGTACATACCCTGATGAGGAGGAAGCTTTTGCGGAGGCTTGCGTTATTATCGACAGCGGTTCTGTTGCTGGTGCTCGCGCTACCGGGTCTGGCTTTTGCCCAGAAGGGTCCTTCCACGGCGGAGCTCTCGCTGGCGATGGACACGATGTGGGTGATCATAGCGGCCTGCCTGGTGTTGTTCATGCAGGCTGGGTTCGCGATGCTCGAGGTCGGCTTCTCCCGGATGAAGAACGTCGGGAGCGTTGTCGCGAAGATTCTGGTCAACCTGGCGATAGCGGCGCTGTTGTTCTGGGCCTTCGGGTTCGCGCTGGCCTTCGGCACGGGTAACGCGCTCGTCGGCACCGAGGGGTGGTTCCTCGCGGTTCCTGCAGGGCAGGTCAACGAGGTGTACGCGGGGCTCTCGTGGACTCAGGTCCCGCTCTCGGCCAAGTTCCTCTTCCAGGTCGCCTTCTGCGCGGTCTCCCTGGCCATTGTGTGGGGCACGATGCTGGAGCGGACCAAGTTCGCCGTCTACGTTGTCTTCGCAGTCGTCTTCGCCGGTCTCATCTACCCGATGGTGGGGCATTGGATCTGGGGCGGAGGCTGGCTGACAGACCTCGGAATGCAGGACTTCGCAGGCTCGACGGTGGTCCACCTCTCCGGCGCCATGGCGGCTCTCGCCGGTACCCTGCTGCTCGGCCCTCGTCTCGGCAAGTACGACGACGACGGCCGTCCCGTTACCATCCCCGGCCATAACATGCCCCTCGCCGTTCTCGGCGTCCTGATACTCTGGATCGGCTGGTGGGGTTTCAACCCCGGCTCGACGATGGCCGCCGTCCCCGACATCGCGGATATCGCCCTCACGACGAACCTGGCCGCGGCCGCGGGCGTTCTTGGTGCTATGGGGATGAGCTACGTGTACAGGCGCAACGTGGATGTTGGGATGGGCGGCAACGGCGCCATCGCCGCCCTCGTCGCCATCACCGCGCCGTGCGCATTCGTCGCGCCGTGGGCTTCGATCGTCATAGGATTCGTCGCCGGCATCATCATGTACGCGACCCTTGTCTACGTGGATAAAATCGGTGTCGACGATCCGCTCGGCGCGATCGCCGCGCACGGTATGGGCGGTATCTGGGGCACACTCTCCTGCGGCCTGTTCACGACTCCGGCCCTCGCCGCGGTCGGCGAGCCTGGCCTGTTCTACGGCGGCGGCCTCTACCAGCTCGGCATCCAGGCCCTCGGCATCGTCGCGGCGGGCGGCTTCGTCTTCCTCGCCTCGCTCGCGGTCTTCGCGGCGCTCAAGGCAACCATCGGAATCAGGGTCAAGCCCGAGCAGGAACTCGACGGGCTCGACATCCACGAACACGGGGTCTTCGGTTATCCAGACCTGGTCGCCACCGATTACCAGAACGGCAGCGGGAACAAAGAGACCCCGGTCCCCGTAGAAGGCACAGCTTAGAAACGCCACAACTGGCACCGGCCGAATCTCCTCCGGCCGGTGTTTTTTCACGTCACCCCGCCAACATCTGCAACGCAGTCTTGTATGCTGGAATGAGAGTCAGGCACCACAAGCAGTACGGAGGGCAGCTTGGAAGGACCGATAACGCAGGCCACCGGCCACAACAACACCATCGTCGCTGTCTACGGAGACCGCATCGAGCTCAGAACCGGCTGGCAGTCCCAGAACATAGAGAGCGTCGGCCTGCGCGACGTCGCCCTGATTAACATTAAAGGCCTCGTCAACGTCACCCTCACGATAGAAACGAACACGGGACGCGTATACCAACTTAGCCGCATGGCCCTCCCCGACGCCCGCAGGATCAAGAACACCTTCGAATACCAGAAGCAGAGGGCCGGGCTCTACGATTAGCATTTCAGCTTGTCAGCCTGTTCTTGCTGAAGCCTGTGGCCTGAAACCTGGGTTTGCAGGAAGTGCGAAGAGGGCGATTTACGAACCGCCCCTACAGGTTTTGGCGCGCGTCACACTCCGTCGGAAGCAGGCGCCGGATGTTGGTAGGAATGGAACGTATTACGGCGTCCTCAATCTTGCCACGATTTTTGGCGTAGAGGATGCCGAGCGTGATGATGGCGAGCCCGCCGCCGAGAGGACGAACGGTAACAGGAGCGACGCCTCGAAGATTTCCCAGGCGAGATGCCCTACTTACCCGAGCACGCCCACGGCCCCGAACACCACGAACACCCGCCGCTGCAACAGCACGGAGAGCAGTATGAGGCCAGCGTTGATGAGACCGTAGAAGAACCAGTCGAGCTCGCTTCCGCCCTCGAACAGGGTAAGCCCACCCCAGAAGGCAAACATCCCGAAGAGGTAGCCCCAGAACGCGTAGTCTTCCTCCGTGTGCCGGTCTACCACGTACGCCCCCGCCAACACGACAAGCCCGAAAACGAGCGAAACTACCTGGTAGCCCTGCGCCTCATAGTAGTGGCTGCCGTAGATGAGTAGCGTGAGATCCATGGACATGAACAAAAGCGCGAAGGCGATGGGGGCTGCGAGAAACGGGAACCGGAAGAAACGCAAGGCGACGAAGCCGGCGGCCACCGTACCGACCTCGATCGGGAACCATCCGCCTTTTACATAATCGTAGAAGGCTGCGTAGTGGCCGGGCACACCCTGCAACCATGCTCCCGCCACCCTCTCGAAGCCGTAAACGGCCAGAGGCGTCATGCACACGGCCGACGTAACGAGGAGGCCACCCGGAACCTTCAGGCCCTTGTCGCGCCACAGCAAGCCGCCGGCAACAGCGAAAGCGAGCGCGTAGGAGAGCGAGATCGCGAGTATCCCCCCCACCACCGAACCTCTCCCAACCGAGGGTCATGAACCACGTCATGGCGGAGATGACGACCAACGCCCCGAAGTAATAGGCGACGTGCGGGAGATCGAAGCGTAGGCGATCCGCGTTACGCCTCTCCAAGGCGCGCCAGAGATCCTCCGCCTGCCCCTCCGAGATCACCCCCTCAGAAACCAACTAGCTAAAGTCCTTCCTGCTCACCTTCATCTCTTCACCTCGTCCCTCGCTGCTCGTTCGCTTACATTGTAAGCTTACAGCATAAGCTCTATGCTTATGCTGTAAGCTGTCAAGGGTTCTGTCAGATGGAGGTTCCTGGATGGTATCGGAGAGAAGGCGGCCGCTCGATAGGCGGACGATCCTGGAGGCAGCGGTGCGGTTCGTGGACGGCGAGGGCCTGGATTCGCTATCGATGCGGAAGCTTGGGACTGAGCTGGGGGTCGAGGCGATGTCGCTCTATAACCACGTTCCGAACAAGGGGGCGTTGCTCGACGGGATGGTGGAGGTCCTGCTCGGCGATCTCGACGTACCGTCCGAGAGCGAGGGGTGGGAGGACCGCATCAGGGAGGCTTACAGGGCGTTCAGGCGGCTCGCCCACGAGCATCCCAACGTATTTCCGCTGCTAGTCGTCCGTCCGCCCGACACCATGGACGGGGTCTGGCTCGTCGAGGAGTTCCTCAAGACGCTCAGGGAGGCCGGCTTCGACCCCGAGACGTCTCTGTACGCCTTCCGTGCGCTCTCCAGCTACGCGTCGGGCTACGCGATAGCGGAGATCCGGGGCTTCGCCATGGAACCAGCGGGTAGCCGTCTCGGCGCTTCTACGTTACCCCGGGAGGACTTTCCCAGCATACACGAGCTAGATGGTCGTCTTGAGACGGTAGATCACGACGCGGAGTTCGAGTTCGGCCTCGGCCTGATCATCGCCGGCCTCAAGGAAAAGCTCTGAGAAGACCCACCAGATACACTGCTTGTATGCTCCACGGTACGATTCTTTGTACTATGACTGGTCTGGGGACACGCTAATGAGGCGGTTCGCTGACCATCATCCCTTCTACTTTTCCGTCCTGATCACGCTGTTCTTGTTCGGGGTTACGTTCGCGTGCAGGGCGGTTTTCCCGGGGGTGCCGGTTGGCAACATCGCCAAGCTACCGCAGAAAACCTTCGAGCCGCCGGAGGGGCTCGGCCTGATCTTCTCCGACATGAGGAACCCCGATACCTTGTTCTGGGCGCTTGCGACCGCACTCGGTCTCGCCCTGCTCGCGTGGACCGGCTGGTGGGATGACGCGGGCTTCACCCGGCCATCGCGGTGGCGGAACATGAGGCTCCTCGCCTTCCCCCTGCTCGTCTGCGCGCTGACCCTTTCCGGCGGCGTCTTCACCTCCGGTTCCGCGGCCCTAGCGTCCACGTTCCTCTCCGTGCTCGTCGCCACCCTTGGTGAGGAGATCATCTTCCGTGGCCTTCTGTGGCGGGCGCTGGTGTACAAGGGCCCGATAACGGCCGTGATCCTGACCTCCCTGCTCGCGGGCCTGCTAGTCCTCGGGAGGTCGGCAACGGACGGCCCCTGGCCGGAAGCTGTCCGCCTCGCGGGCCTGACCTTCTGCGGCGGCTTCACCTACGGCGCCCTACGCTGGCGTACCGTCTCCATCTGGCCCGTCGTCCTGGCCCACACCGTTTTCGCCTTCGCCGTGGGCATTGCCACGCTCGGCGCCTTCAGGTTCTCCCTCGTGATACTCCTCAGCACCATCGGCTTCGTCGCCTACGGTCTGTATATGCTGCGCAGCCCCCGCCTCCGTGCGAACGGCGGCCTGACGAAGCCGCAACCATCGCGGGTGAGGTAATACGCCCTACGAAGCTACTTCCTGAAGCTGTCGCTCGAGGTCTTTGATCTCGTCCCTGAGCCTAGCCGCGTACTCGAACTTGAGATCCTCTGCAGCCTCGAGCATCTCGGCTTCGAGGTCGGCTATTAGGGTTCGTAGCTCGTCCGGGTCGCGGGGGGCCTCGCGACCACTCTTCTTGCCCGCCTTGTAGAGACCCTTGGCCTCGGCGGCGATCAGGATGTCAGAGACGCCCTTAGTGATGGTGCGCGGCTCGATGCCGTGCTGCTCGTTGTATGCGGCCTGGATCTCACGCCTGCGCCCCGTCTCCCCTATCGCGACGCGCATCGCGTCCGTCTCCTTGTCGGCGTACATGATGACCCGCCCGTTGACGTTGCGCGCCGCCCTTCCGATGGTCTGAATAAGCGCCCGCTCCCCACGCAGGAAACCCTCCTTGTCCGCATCGAGGATGGCGACGAGCGTGACCTCGGGCAAGTCGAGGCCCTCGCGGAGCAGGTTGATGCCGACGAGCACGTCGAACTCGCCCGTACGGAGGCCGCGGATGATCTGGATTCGGTCCAGCGTCTCTATGTTGGAGTGCATGTAGCGCGCCTTGACGTTGTGCTCCAGAAGGTAGTCAGTCAGGTCCTCAGACATCTTTATGGTGAGCGTGGTGATGAGGACCCGTTCGCCGTGTTCGACGCGCTTGGCAACCTCGTTCAGGAGGTCATCGATCTGGTTTTTCGTCGGGCGTACCTCGACCTCGGGGTCGATGAGGCCGGTCGGGCGGATGATCTGCTCCACTATCTGCCCCGAGTTCTCCAGCTCGTACGGCCCGGGCGTCGCCGAAACGAAGACCATCTGATTGGTCTTGAGCAAGAACTCATCCCACATGAGCGGCCTGTTGTCCAGAGCACTCGGCAGCCTGAAGCCGAACTCGACGAGGGTCGTCTTCCTGCTCCGGTCGCCGTTGTACATCCCCCTGACCTGCGGCAGCGTTATGTGCGACTCGTCGATGAACGTCAGGTAGTCGTCGGGGAAGTAGTCCAGCAGCGTGTACGGCGTCGAGCCGGCCGGACGGCCGTCGAGATGGCGCGAGTAGTTCTCGATGCCAGAGGTGTAACCGAGCTCGCGCATCATCTCCAGGTCGTACTGGGTGCGCTGCTTGAGCCTGTACGCCTCAAGGACCTTGCCCTCGCCTTCGAGCTCCCCGACCCGCTCCTCCGCTTCGGCCTCAATATTCTTGATGGCGACGGCGAGCCTGTCCTCGCCGGTCACGAAGTGGGTCGCAGGGTAGACGGTCACGGTGTCGTGCTCGCGCAGGATCTCACCCGTCAGGGGGTCGGTCTCCGTCATGTTCTCGACCTCGTCCCCGAAAAAGGAGATGCGATAGATCGTATCCTGGTAGGCGGGATGTACTTCCAAAACGTCGCCACGCACCCTGAAGTTGCCGCGATTTAACTGGAAGTCGTTCCTTGTGTACTGGATCTTGACGAGGTCCCTAAGAACGTCATCCAGGTCGTAGAAACCGCCCTGCTCTAGCAGAACCATCTTCGAGCGGTACTCCTCCGGGCTACCGAGACCGTAGATCGCCGAGACGCTGGCCACCACGATCACATCACGTCGGGTGAACAGAGAACTCGTCGCGGAGTGGCGCAGCCTGTCTATGTCCTCGTTGATCTGGGCGTCCTTCTCGATAAAGGTGTCCGTACGCGGGACGTACGCCTCGGGCTGGTAGTAGTCGTAGTAGCTGACGAAGTACTCGACGGCGTTGTTGGGGAAGAACTCGGCGAACTCGCTGGCGAGCTGCGCAGCGAGGGTCTTGTTGTGGGCGATGACGAGCGAGGGCCTGCCGGCCTGTTCGATCACCCGCGCCATCGTGTGGGTCTTGCCTGACCCCGTAACGCCGAGCAATGTCTGGGCCTTCAGGCCCGCGTCGAGCCCCGAGACGAGTTGTTCTATGGCCCTCGGCTGGTCACCTGTCGGCTGGTATTCGCTGTTTACCTGAAAGATACTCCGGGTCTCGATGAGAAATCCTCCCTACGCAAGGTCGGCGGGTCCTGGAGGGCCGCCTCTGCCGGCCCGCGCCACCATAGGATTATACGGTAGGGATGAGATATTTCCCCTGTTTTTAGTGGCGGATCGGGTCATCCTACTGGCCACTGCCGGCTTCCTTCTCGGCCTGTTTCCTGGCGTCCCGGGTGCCCTCTTCGACCTGCTTCCTGACCTTGCCGGCCTCACTCTTCAACTTTGTCTGGCCCTTGTCTAGCTCCTTATTGACACGTTTCTTGCCCTCTTGTACTTGCTTGTTCACCTCCTGCTTGACACGTTCCTCGACCGCCTGCCCGCAAGCGGCCGCGCCGAACATCGGAACGAGCGTGACCACCAACAGCATAGCTAGTTTTCTTTTCATGCCTCTCCTCTCTCAAAACCCACCACGGAGACATCAGCCACCGTTTTCGCGCAGGTCTTTTCCGTAAAGTTCTCTATAAGCCTGCCTGGCCTCGAGCGCGCGCTCCACGTACTCGCGGGTCTCTTTGTAGGGGATATCTTTCTCGATATCGAAGCCCTTGTCGGAGGTCCACGCGTTCACGCTTCCTTCTCCCGAGTTGTACGCGGCGAGCATTAGCCTCTCGTCCCCGTCGTACTGATCCTTGAGGTAACCGAGAAACCAGGTCCCCAACCTTATGTTGACCTCCGGGTCTCGGTAGTCGCCCTCGATGCCGCTCTTGCGCTGGATATAACGCGCCGACTGCGGGAGCAGTTGCATGAGCCCGTAGGCATCCTTGTGTGACGCGACGCCGGGCCTGAAGCGGCTCTCGGTGTAGATCACAGCCGCAACGAACGCGGGCTCCAGGCCGTTCTCCTCGCTGGCCTCACGGATAACCTGTTCGTACTGCAGTGGGTACACCGTTCGCATCACGGCATCGGGCACGCGCAGGGCGAAGGGTAGGATCGCCAGGATCGCAACCAGAACCATCAGGAGGAGAACGCCGCGGCGCCTGCGGACCCGCGACCTGCCGTACCTGCGCCTTTTATCGTAGGCCGCCGTCTAGTCCCCTCTCTCGCAAGATCTCGCGCCAGATACCCTCCGCCTGCTCCTTCAGTCTATCCAGGTCTCCGTCGTTTTGTACCACGAGGTCAGCCCGTCCGGCCTTCTCCTCACCCGTGAGCTGCCGCGATTCTATGGCTTCCAAAGCGACGTCATCGACGCCCCGCTCCTCAGACCACGTCCGCCGCCGCTCCTCCGGTACCGTGACGGCGACCGTGTAGTCGAAGTTCTCGCCACGCCCCGTCTCGAAGAGCAACGGTATCTCTACGATGAACAGCTCGGCGTCGGAAGCCGCGATGCGCCCGTCAGTCTCGTCGCGCACGAGGGGATGAAGGACCTCTTCGAGGTCCCGCAGGGCTTCTGCGTCGAGGAACACCTCGCGGCCGAGAGCTTTGCGGTCTATGCCGTTCGATCCCCTGACATCTTCGCCGAAGCGCTCCACGATCCTGGAGATCGTTCTTTGGTCGTTCTTGAGCAAGTGGTGCACGATCTCATCGGCCGAGGCCGTCTCTGCTCCGGGCAACTCTCCCAACAATCGGACCAGCGTGCTCTTGCCTGACGCGAAAGGGCCGGTGACGGCGATGGTCACCGGCCCTCTCATGGACCCTCTCTGAGAAGAGTCCTTTGCTATCTTTCCTCGAGATCCAGGTCGGCCAGGGCGTCGAAGGCGCCGGTGCGGAGACCGCTGCCCTCGCTGCTGCTCCTGCGCTCGGAGGTACCACGCTGCTCCGGCTCACGCCTCGGGCGCTCCTCGTGGCGGGGGCGCTCCTCGCGGTCCTCGCGCTTGGGGCGAAGGCTCAAGGAGAGCCTGCGACGGCGGGCGTCCACGTCGATGATGCGGGCGTCCACCTCATCGCCAGAACGTACGATCTCATCGGGCGTCTCGACGTGATGGTCGGAGAGCTCTGAGATGTGGATGAGCCCTTCCACGCCCTCGGCAACCTCGACGAAGGCACCGAAGGAGACCAGCTTGGTAACGCGGCCTTGGATCTGCTCCCCGACCTTGACCCGCTCGACTATTTCCTGCCACGGGTCCTTCCTGGTCTGCTTGAGCCCGAGCGAGATGCGCTCGCGGTCGCGGTCAACCTCAAGGACCTTGACCTCGACCTCCTCGCCAACCTCGACGACCTCGCTCGGATGGTCGACGTGCTGCCAACTTAGCTCGGAAATGTGGATCAGGCCGTCTATCCCTTCGAGGTCGACGAACGCACCGAAGTCAACGAGGTTGGAGACGGTGCCCTTGACGATCATGCCCTCTTCGAGAGAGGTCAGGATGCGCTCGCGCTCCTCCTTGCGCTCCTCCTCCAGCACGGCCCGCCTACTGAGAACGACGTTGTTGCGGCTCCTGTTGAGCTCGATGACCTTGCACTCGAGCTTCTGGCCGAGGAAGGAGTCGAGGTTTCTTACGCGCCTGATGTCCACGAGGCTCGCGGGCAGGAAGCCGCGCAGCCCGATGTCCAGGATCAAACCGCCCTTGACGACCTCGATAACAGGACCCTCGACGGTACGCTGGTCGTTGTACGCTTCTTCGATGCGGTTCCAGGCCCGCTCGAAGGCGGCCCTCTTGGCCGAGAGGATGAGACGCCCGTCGGCGTCCTCCTTCTGCATGACGAGCGCCTCGAGATGCTGGCCAAGCTCGACCACGTCGTGCGGGTCTGCGCCCTTGCGTATGGTGAGTTCGTTGGAGGGAATGAGCCCCTCTGACTTGTAGCCGATGTCGACGAGTACCTCGTCGCGGTCTATCCGGACGACGTCGCCCTCGACGATGTCCCCGTCCTTGAAATCTATAAGGACGCTCTCGTCGATGGGGATAACCTCCCCATTCTCCTCCCGGAAGAAGTCCTTCATGGTCAACTCTCGGGACGTATCTTGTGTGGTGTCAGTCATGAAGCAGTTGCTTTCCTTTACTTTGCTTGACGGGTGCAGATTATACAGCAATTCCGCCCGCGAAAACCGGGCCCTGGTTTACCTTACAGCGGTTTCACCTGCCCCCACCTCGCGCCGGCCTTGGCCTCGACCTCGAGTGGAGGTTCGAGGTCGTAGGCGGCGACCATTCTGTCCACCGCGAGGCCGGCTACCTCATCGACCATGTCCTCGTCCACGTCGAAGACCAGCTCGTCGTGGACCTGCATGATCATGTCGGCCCCAAGAGACTCCAGCCTGGGCGCGAGATCCACCATGGCGACCTTTATGATATCGGCGGCCGTGCCCTGCACGCGGGCGTTGAAGGCGATCCTCTCCCCCAGCTTCCTGACGTTCTTGTTGGAGTTTCCGAGCTCGGGGACGTAACGCCGCCTCCCGAAGAGCGTCGTAGAGTACCCGAGCTCCTCGGCCTCCTCCAGGGTCTCCTGCATGAATTCCGTGACCCTCGGGTAGCGCTCGAAGTAGCGCTTGATGTAGCGCTCGGCCTCGGCCGGGTGGACGTTTCCGAGCCTCGTGGCCAGCCCGAACCCGGAGATGCCGTACAGGATACCGAAGTTGACCATCTTCGCCCGCCGCCTGAGCTCGGGCGTCACGCTCTCCATGCGCACGTCGAAAACCTCCGAGGCGGTGCGCGTGTGTATGTCCTTGCCGCTGATGAACGACTCGACGAGCGCCGGCTCCCCCGTCATGTGGGCCAGAATCCTGAGCTCTATCTGAGAGTAATCTGCCACGACGAGTTTGCGGCCGGGCGAGGCCGTGAAGGCGTCGCGGATGCGCGCGCCGAGCTGAGTCCGGATCGGGATGTTCTGCAAGTTGGGCGCCTCGCTTGAGAGCCGCCCCGTGGCCGCCCGCGTCTGGTTCAGGGTGCTATGGATGCGGCCTTCTTCGGTGATGAGCTTGATCAAGCCTTCTATATAAGTACCCCTGAGCTTGGTCAGCTCACGGTACTCGATTATACGGTCGGCCACGGGGTACTGTATTGCAAGCTGCTGCAGCACCTTCGCGTCCGTCGAGTATCCGGTCTTGGTCTTTCTGACCGGGGGTATGCTCATCTCCTCGAACAGGACCTCGCCGAGTTGCTTGGGAGAGCCTATGTTGAAAGGGTGACCAACGTCCTCGTAGATGTGTTGCTCGACATCGGCGATGCGGCCGTCGAGGTCAGCACCAACCTCCTCCAAGGTCTCCGCGTCGACGGGCATCCCGACGTCCTCCATCTCGCCCAGCACGTCGGCGAGCGGAAGCTCCACGTCGTGGTAGAGCCTGGCGAGCCCCATCTCCCCCAGCTCTTTTCGCAGCCTCGGCGAGAGCGCAAAGACCAGCGCGGCCCTCCTCGCCGCCTTCGTGACGGCAAGTTCGTCGTGCGCGACATGGACCTCGGCCATCCCCCTCTCTGTGGCGAGCGCTTCGAGCTCGTAGCTCCCGAGCCCCGGCTTGACCAGGTACGCCGCGAGGTACGTGTCGAAGTCCGCGTCCCGTACCCCAAGCCCCTTAGAGTCGTGCACCCTGAGCTGGCCGTCGGGCACGCCTTCCGTGATACGCACCTCGTCCTCCGAGACGGCCACGCACCAGCGTCCGCTCTCGTCGTCGACCGGGGCCGCGGCGACGGGCTCGAAGGAGAGCTCGACCGGGTTCTCGGAGACCTGCAATTCGAGGCGTTCGACGGGTGGAAGTTCTTCGCCCCCGGCGACGGGCAGCTCGGTGAGCCGCGACTCCAGGGTACGGAACTCGTAGCGCCTGGTTATGTCCCTAATGTCCGGCGAGACGCCCTCGAACCGGAGCATTTCCGCGTCCAGCTTCACGGGCACGTCGAAGCGCATCTTTGCAAGCTCTAGCGACATGAACGCGCTCTCGCGGCCATCCTCTAGTTTGGTGCGCGTGCCCTTCGCCGGGATGTTCTCCAGGTTCTCGTAGACGCCCCCCAGGGTGCCGAACTGTTTCAGCAAGTTCGCCGCGCCCTTGGGACCGATGCCGCGCACACCGGGGATGTTGTCCGAAGAGTCGCCCGTAAGGGCCTTGTAGTCGGGGATCTGCTCCGGCGTCACGCCGTACTCCTCGACGACCTCGTCCCTGCCGTACGTCTTGGTCTCCGAGACGCCGCGGGTCGTACGCAGCACCTTGACGTTTCCGTCCACGAGCTGCATCGCATCCTGGTCGCCCGTGACGATGAACAGCTCGAAGCCTTCCGGCACCTGGCGCGACATCGTCGCCAGGGCGTCGTCGGCCTCGAAGCCCTCGGCCCTGATGGCGGGGACGTTCATGGCGACCAGGATCTCATCGAGGTGGTCTAGCTGCGACCTGAGCTCCTCCGGCATGGCCGAGCGCTGCGCCTTGTACTCGGGGAAGATCTCCAACCTGAACTTGGGCATTCCCCCGTCCCAAACGACCCCGAGACCAACCTCTTCCTCAGTGTCGAGCAGCTTGAGCAGCATGCTCGTGAAACCGTAGAGCGCGTTGGTAGGCAGGCCGCTGGAGGTGCTTATGCTCTGCGGCAGCGCGTAGAACGCTCTGTACAGGAGAGAGTAACCGTCGATAAGATAGATTCGCACCGACCAGATTATACCGGAGGGAAGGGCCTTTTCCCGCCCCGGTCATGGGCCCGGTCTTACACCTCGATCGACTCGAAGACGAGCTTTCCCCTCTCCTTTTTCAGCCAGTAGCGGTCCAGGACGTAAGATAGGTACATCCGCGCGGTGATGTCGGCGGCGGATTCGTGCGAGGCGGCCCCTGCGGCCCTAACGGCTTGATCCCGCGTCTCCCAGAGGCAGAAGGAGAGGCACTCGCCCTGGTCGTTGGCGTGGCCTTTGAAGTATCTTAGGAGGCCGCCGGATCTCAGCGCCTCCTCATAAGCGCGGTCGTCGTGCTCGCGCAGGAGAGCAAGGTCCGCGTCAGGTTGCCGCACGGAACGGAAAGCGACCAGGTAAAGGCGGTCGAAAGCACAGCCGGAGAGCGGGGACCAGTCGAAGCCGTCCCGGATCGGTAGTCTGGCGTAATCTGGATGTTCGGGGGAGATTTGTAGGCAGGACTCGTGAAGGTCCGCCCCTAGGTCTAGGGCCATGTCTCACCTTTCAGGATTGTTCTCTAAACGTCACCTCCTCTCTCGCTCCAACGACCCCGGAACCGGCCATTCCTGCCTATAACGGTGCCACGCACGTCCCCAGGCTGGCGGCGTGTCGTGTGCCCGAACCCGTACCCGCTCCACGCGAGCCGCTCGTTTCTGTAAGAAGGCGCGTAGAACGAAAGCGTGGGCTGAGTTTGTGATCCAATTAACACGTGACCAACTATACGCCGCCGCGAAAGCAAAGTCCAGTTAGATTATGGAGAAAACTTCTATATCTCACCGAGGTAGGCTTCGCGGACCTTCGGGTCTTCGCGCAATTTCTCGGCCGAGGCGGAGTTGACGATGCTGCCGGTTTCGAGAACGTAGCCGCGGGTCGCTATTTCGAGGGCCACGTTGGCGTTCTGTTCGACGAGGAGGATGGTCGTTCCCTGCTGGTTGATCTCTTCTATCGTCTGGAAGATGCGCTCGACGAGAACGGGGGCCAGTCCCATGGATGGCTCGTCCAGAAGCAGGAGTTTCGGACGGCTCATGAGGGCGCGGCCTATCGCGAGCATCTGTTGCTCCCCGCCGGACATGGTGCCTGCTTCCTGCTTGACGCGTTCGTTGAGGCGTGGGAAGAGCTCGAAGACGCGGTCCATGTCATCGCGTACGCTGGCGCTGTCGTTTCTGTGGTACGCGCCCATCTCCAGGTTTTCGCGGACCGTCATGCGGTGGAAGATCTTGCGTCCTTCCGGGCTCTGGGCTATGCCCCTGGAGATCATGTCGTGCGCCGGGAGGCCCTGGATCTCCTCTCCGGCGAAGAGGATCTTGCCTTCCCTCGGCGGCAGAATGCCGTGGATGGAGCGCAGTGTGGTCGTCTTGCCCGCGCCGTTGGAGCCGATGAGGGTAACGACCTCTCCCTCCTCGACGATCAGCGAGATGCCGCGCAGGGCCTGTATGTGTCCGTAGTAGCTGTGGACGTTTGCCAGTTCGAGGAGGGGCACCCTAGCCCGTCCTCGCCGTTCCGAGGTAGGCCTCTATCACCTTCGGGTCCTTTCGCACCTCGGCCGGCGAACCCTCGGAGATCTTCTCGCCGTGATCCAGGACCGTCACCCGGTCGGAGATGCTCATCACGACCCGCATCTCGTGTTCGATCAGCAACACCGCTATTCCCCGCTCCTCGCGCAACCGCCCGATAAGGTCCGTCAGCCTTGCCGTCTCCTGCGGGTTCATGCCGGCCGTCGGCTCGTCCAGGAGCAAGAGCTTCGGGTCGGAGGCCAGGGCCCTGGCTATCTCCAGCCGCCGCTGGTCACCGTAGGAGAGGTTCTTGGCGAAGACCTCCCGGCCCTCGATGCCGGCGAAGTCCAGGAGTTCGGTGGCCCTGTCGCGTGCCTCGTGCTCCTCGCGCCGCGTGCCGGGGAGGCTCAGGATGGAACCCATTATGTTGCCCTTCAGACGGGTGTGCATCCCTGAAAGCACGTTATCGACGGCGCTCATGGTGTCGAAGAGCCGGATGTTCTGGAAGGTGCGGCCGATGCCCATCTGCGCCCTTCTGTGGGCCTTGTAGCGCGTCACGTCGCGGTCGAGGAAGCGGAAGGTGCCCGAGGTTACCTCGTAGAGCCCGCTCACCATGTTGAAAAACGTGGTCTTGCCAGCGCCGTTGGGCCCGATCAGGCTCACTATCGAGCGCTCGGGGATATCGAAGTCGACGGAGTTGACCGCGACGAGCCCGCCGAACACCTTGGTGATCCCACGCGCCTCCATGATGCTGGGGTGGTTCTCTTCACTCATTGATATTCCCCCCGAGCGCGTCGCCGACGTCGCCGCCTTCGCCGCCGCGCAGCTCTTCGGCGCGCTGGCGATTCGGGATTATGCCTTCGGGCCTGAGGAGCATCATAAGGACCAGGATAACGCCGAACAGAAAGAAGTTGTACTTCGGGATGTCGGCCTGGCTCAGGAGCGGGCTACCGATGGCGCCGCCTAGCGCGTGTACCCACTCGTTTATCTGGGGCAGGAGGTAGAAGTTCAGGCCTTGCAGGAGGATGGCGCCCAGGATAACGCCGTAGATGTTGCCCATGCCGCCGAGGATGACCATACACAAGACGATGATCGAGATGTTGAACGAGAACGCGTCGGGGAAGATGTTCTTTATGAAAGCGCCGTAGAAGGCGCCGGCCAGGCCGCCGAAGACGGCCCCCAGGGCGTAGGCCCACAGCTTCGTCGTCACCGGGTTGATGCCCATGGCCGCGGCGGCCGTCTCGTCCTCGCGCACCGAGATCCAGGCCCGTCCCAGCTTCGAGTCCCTCAGACGCACGTTGACGTAGACCGTGATCAGGACGAGGACCAGGATCGTGTAGTACCACGGGCTGAGGTAGAGCGTGCTGAATCTTTGCCAGGCGTCGAAGGCGTCTGGCAGGATCTGGATACCAGGCGAGTCTATGGCCTTGATGCCTATCGTGCCGTTGGTCAGGTTGAAGCCGCCGAGGTCGTCCCCGTTCTGGAAAAAGCGGGGGATGATCTCCCCGAACCCCAGCGTGACTATCGCCAGGTAATCCCCGCGCAGCCTCAAGGTCGGCGCGCCGATGATCACGCCGCACAGGCCGGCGAAGGCCGCGGCCACGAACAGGAGTATCCAGAACGAGATGTGTATCCCCGGCACCTCACCGCCGGAGAGGCTGGTAGCGGTCGAGCCGAGCGAGAAGCTCACCTGCTGGAATTGGCTAGAGGCGAACCAGCCGACGGCGTAGGCCCCGAGGGCGTAGAAGGCGACAAAGCCGAGGTCGAGCAGCCCCGCGAACCCGACCACGATGTTCAACCCTAGCGCCAGCAAGATGTAGATGGCGACGATAATGACCGGGAAGATCAGGTCCAGCTCGAGCGCGTTGTCCACGATGGGGAAGACGAACGCTACCACGATCAGCAGCGCCGGTAGCCCGTACTTCCTCAGCAGGGCCACGGCGCTACTGTCCGCCCCCCTGCACCGCTGATCGGTCGCCGAGTAGGCCCGTCGGCCTGAACACCAGTACCAGGATGAGCACGGCGAAGATCACGATCGCCGTCCACCTGACGCCTATGTACTGGTCCGCCATGGACCCGATGATGCCTATGAGAAATCCTCCGACAACCGCCCCGGTGAGATTACCGATCCCCCCGAGTACGGCCGCCGTGAACGCGTAGAGCCCCTGGGTAAAACCCACGTTGAAAACGGTGATGCCGTTGAAGAGCCCGTACATCACGCCCGAGGCACCGGCGAGTATGCCGCCGAGGAGGAACGTAATGGAGATAGTGCGGTTCACGTTGATACCGACCATCGCAGCCGCCTCCTTATCCTGCGCCACGGCCCGCATCGCCTTCCCCTGCTTGGTGCTGCTTATAAAGTAGGAGAGGGCGACGAGCAGCGGGATGGTCACCCCGATCACGAAGAGGTCCTTCCAGCGGAACACGACGGCGTCGGTGGGCAGGATGTTGGCGTCGGAGATAAGCTCTGGGAACGGTACCTGGGCCGGGCCCTTCCACACGAGCCCGACGTTTTGCAGGATAAACGACATGCCGATGGCAGTTATGAGGACCGCGAGTCGCGGCGAGTTACGCAGCGGCTTGTAGGCCACGCGTTCGATCCCCACGCCCAGAAGGCCGCAGGCGATCATCGCGACGGCCAGCGCTACAAGCACGCCGGCCACCTTGAGCAGGAACCCGGAGCCGCCCGTTATGGGCCCGAAGAAGCTCAGGCCGGCGAACGTTCCCGAGAGCACGGTAATCCCCACGAAGGAGCCGATCATGAAGTTGTCGCCGTGGGCGAAGTTGATGAGCTCGATGATGCCGTAGACGAGCGTGTAGCCGAGGGCCACGAGGGCGATGATGGCACCGTTGGTGACGCCGATGACGAGCTGAGAAGTAAACTGCGCGGGCTCCTTGACCGCCTGCAGGCCCAGCACGACCACCAGCACCGCGATAAGGACCACCGCGAGCCGTGAGCTCCAGGCCGAGGATCTGACGGCGTCGCTCATCGCCTGAAAGCGAGACTTCGGCGCCTCACCCGTCGTCATGAGCGTCCTTTGCTAGGGAGCTTGGAGCCGGGTTTTTCCGGCCCCA
>DATDKB010000098.1:0-3413 GCA_036520255.1 Rubrobacter sp.
AGCTACCTCCGCTACATCGAAAACGCCCTCAGGGAACGCTACAACCTATGGGGCGTCAGCGTAAGGATACGGGTAAAGAGCAGTCGCTAGAGCGCTACTCTGTAAGGGTGGTTCGCGAACCGTCCTGACTGCGCACCGCGGCTCAGGGCAACGGTACGGTTCCCTGGGGAGTCGGAAACGCGGTCGTGCGACCCCTGTTTTGGCCCCCCGAACCGGAAGCGTGTATAAGATAGACTCCAGTAGGTGAGCGCAAGGCCGGTTGCCTTGCCCACGGCGCGAAGGGTAGGGAGAGAACATGTTCGACGTGGCGGTGAGGTTCGGGCACACTATGTGCTTGGGATATTTCCGGGGACGGGGTGAGTCCCGATGAAGGCCGTGATCATGGCCGGAGGACAGGGCACGCGTCTGAGACCGCTTACCAGCGACCAGCCGAAGCCGATGATCCCCATAGTCAACGCCCCTTGCATGGAGCACATCATGGGCCGTTTGAAGCGCCACGGTTTTACGGACATCGCCGTGACGCTTCAGTTTTTGCCGGATGAGGTCAGGGACTACTTCGGCGACGGTTCGGACTGGGACGTCGACATGCGCTACTCCGTCGAGGACGCGCCCGCCGGGACCGCCGGCTCCGTGAAGATGGCCGAGCAGCAACTGGGCCTCAAAGGCGAGCGCTTGCTCATCATTAGCGGCGACGCCTTGACCGATGCAGACCTCAGCCGCCTCGTCGAGTTCCACGAGGAGAAGGGCTCGGAGGCGACGATGGTCCTCAAGAGCGTCGAGAACCCACTGGATTTCGGCATCGTCATAACGGAAGAGGATGGCAGGATCTCGCGCTTCCTCGAAAAGCCCGCCTGGGGGCAGGTCTTCTCCGACACCGTGAACACCGGCATCTACCTTCTGGAGCCCTCGGTGATGGACGAGATCCCGGACCCCGAAGACGGCGAGTACGACTTCTCCAAAGAGTTCTTCCCGAAGCTCCTCGACAAGGGACGTCCGCTCTACGGCTACGTCACGGAGCACTACTGGGAGGACATAGGCACCCTGGAGCAGTTCGCGGGCGCCCAGCGCGACGTGCTCGACGGCAAGGTCGAGGGCGTGAGGCCCCCTGGCACGCGCCTCAGGGAGAACATCTACGTGGGCCGCAGGGCGCAGGTCGACGACGACGAGCTAGAGGGTCCCGTGGTCATAGGGGAGAACGTCAGGGTGGGCGAGGGCGCGAAAATTAGCCCCTACTCGGTCATCGCCGACAACGTCGTAGTAAGCGCTGGCGCTACGGTGGAACGGAGCGTGGTCGCCGAGGGCACCTACATAGGCGAGGGCGCCGAGCTCATAGACACGCTCGTCGGCCGCAACTCCTACGTGCAGGCCAGGGGCCGCCTCCTGGAGCGCAGCGCTTTGGGCGACGACGTGATCGTCGGCGAAGGGGCCACGGTGGCCCCCGAGGTCAAGATCTACCCCCACAAAACCATCGAGAGCGGGGCCAACGTCACGCATTCCCTGATCTACGAGACCATGGGGCTTCGCACCGTGTTCAAACGCGGCGTCGTCAGCGGCAAGTTCAACGTCGACCTCACCCCCGAGTTCGTCACCCGCCTTTCCTCCTCCTTCGGCACCACCCTGGATCCCGGCGCCGTGGTCACCCTCGGCCGCGACTCCTCGCTCTCGGCCCAGGTCGCAAAGCGCGCCATGACCGCGGCCTTGCTGGGCACCGGTATCAACATCAGGGACCTGAGGGCCGCCCACGCCGGCGTCGTCCGCCACGACGTGCTGGCCGGCAAGTCGTCCGCGGGGGCCCACGTCCGTGCCGGCACCGACCCGGACGACGTGGAGATCCTTTTCTTCTCCTCCGACGCGACCCCGATGACCGAGGGGGACGAGAGGTCCGTCGAGAAGGCGTTCGTGCGCGAGGAGTACCGCAGGGCCCACGGCGGGGACATAGGGGAGCTGATCTTCCCCGGCCGCGTTCTGGAGCAGTTCGTGGAACGCCTGGAACGTGCCGTCGACCGCGACAAGACCGCCGGCACCACCATCATCGTCGACTTCTGCGGCGGGGTCGCCGGCCTCGTGGCGAGCCGCGTCTTCTCCCGGCTCGGCGTGAGCGCCGTCGTACTGGAAGGCTTCGCCAACGCCAACGCCGTCGGCGAGGCCGGGAGAACGAACCTGGAAGAGACCATAGAGCGCGTCGCCCGCATCGTGCCCACCGTGGACTCGGCCTTCGGGGCCGTCGTCGGACTGGAAGCGGAGTACGTGCAGTTCGTCGACGACAGGGGAGAGCTGGTGCCGCCCGACGTGATGCTCGCCTGCCTTATCGACCAGTTGCGCCCGCAGAACGCGGTGTTCCCGATCAACCTCAGCCGCGAGTACGGGAGGCTCGTCGAGGACGGCGGCGGCACGGTACAGATGAGTCGTACGGGCCTCGGCAACGTCGCCATAAAGGCGGCGAACGTCGGGGCCGACCTAGCGTCTCTGGCCGACGGCCGCTACATCTTCCCCTCCTTCCTACCCGCCCCGGACTGCTTTATGACGATCGCCTGCGCCCTCGAGGTGTTCCGCGAGACGCCGCTCTCCGGGGTGCGAAAGAAGTTCGGGGGCTCCTTCGGCAACGTCGCCAGGGAGAGGCTGGAGTGTCCGTGGTCGGCCAAGGGGCGCGTGATGCGCGGCCTCGCCGAGAGGTTCGGCCGGGACCCCGACGCAATCCTCGCCGAGGGCGTGCTCCTCGGTGTCGAAGACGGCTGGGTCCTCATGCTCCCCGACCCGGATAGCCCCGTGTTCCACGTCTACGCCGAAACGGAGAACGGCGAAGTCGGACCCGCCGAACTCATGAAAGAGTACGTCGATCTCGTGAAGTCTCTGATAGAAGATCAGGCGATGCTCTCAAGCTAAGATTGCACTTAAGGTTCAGGTCGGGTTATACTCCTTCCATGGAAGATGCGGGGCGTTCCGGGGGTTCGACTGGGAGGAGGCCGAGGACATCACCGGGCTCTCCGAGAGAGACCTTAGAGAGATCCTGGAAACCCTTACGGAGGAGGAGAAGGCCAGTAAGTTACAGGCGCCGTATCCTGCAGGGAAGGATAGAGCTCATCCGGGCGGAGCTGGTGGGGCGGGGTGTGGCCGCGCTCGCGCCGGAGGACCTCGCCAGGGTATTGCTCGGGAACTTTCCGAAGGATGAACGATGAGGGTGTGTTCCGAGTGCGGGGCCGAGGTGGTTCCGGCGATGAAGTTTTGCGCCGAGTGCGGCACCAGGCTGAAGGCCGGCCAGAGCACGGTCTCCTACGCCCCGACCTTCGGCGAGGAGGTGGAGCTGGCCACGGGGGGCGCCGAC
Source organism: Rubrobacter sp. (assembly GCA_036520255.1). Taxonomy (GTDB): domain Bacteria; phylum Actinomycetota; class Rubrobacteria; order Rubrobacterales; family Rubrobacteraceae; genus Rubrobacter_D. The sequence goes on from DATDKB010000098.1 coordinate 3,323, forward strand.
GGGGCGGCCCTGATCGAGATGGACCAGGTGGAGGGCACGGCGGGCCGCAGGATGCACGACTTGGGCGACGAGGTCGTCACGGTCGGCCGCG
>DATDKB010000099.1:0-3053 GCA_036520255.1 Rubrobacter sp.
CTCCCCGAAATCGGCGACCCCCTCCAACAGCTCCTTCAAGGCTTCCTTGCCCCACTCGGGGTAGAGGTACGGGGTGATCATGGGCGCGGCGACGCTGCCCTGCGTACGGGTCGCTCCGACGAGCAGGTCGTTCATGACCAACTCAGCGGGGGAAGAGGCCGAGACGCCCTCCCAGAAGGACTCGAGAAGCCGGACAGCCAGCCCGCGGTCGTCCCTCAAGAGCGCGTACCAGACCAAAAGGGCACAGATCGCCCCGCCTGAGGTACCGCTGAGGGCCACTATCTCGTAACGCTCGCGCTCCTCCTGTAGGAGTCGCTTGAGCGCCCCTGCCGTAAAGGCCGAGTGGCTGCCACCGCCCGGGCATGCTATGGCGACCCGTTTGGTCCTTGTTCGCTCTCGTCCGTCTTCGTGGTCCATGGCGTCTCGATCACCTCCCGATCGGTGGCCTTCGCTCGAAAGTACCCGGTGCACCCCTCTTTGTGGGGAATACCCGTTCGGCGAAAGGGAAAGGAGGAACAGGGCACCGGGACAGGCTAAGTTCTTACCGCACATAGCCGGTGGGTCAACCCTTCGAGGGGCCGGAGGACGCAAAATGGTCCGAAGATGCTTCTATGTTTGTCAAGGTGCCAAAATCGGGGGCTTGTTTAGGGACAGTGAAGCGAGGACCCGGTAGATCTCGCGGGCTATGTATCGCTTGAGGCAGCGGATGATCTCCTTCTTGGTCTTGCCCTCGGCGGTGCGCTTGGCGACGTAGGTGCGTGTCCGCTCGTCGCGGCTCATACGGCATAAGGCGACGACGTAGAGGGCTCGGTTGGCGTCGCGGTTGCCGTGACGGTTCAGACGATGGCGGACGCTCTTGCCCGAAGAAGCCGGGATCGGTGCTACCCCGCACAGGTGCGCGAAGGCCGCCTCGTCCTTGAGCCGCTCGGGGTTGTCCCCGGCGGCGATCAGGAGCGAGGCGGCCGTGTCGGTGCCGACACCTTCCATGGCGACCAGTTCCGGCGCGGCTTCGGCCACCAGACGATCCAGTTGCTCCTCCAGTTCGGAGATCTCTTCGGAGAGCCGTTGGTGGCGGCGCGCCACCGAGCGCATGGCGAACTTGGTGGCCGCCTCTACGTCCGAGGGATTCGTGCCCGGCCTAAATTCCGAGACCTTTGCGACCAGCTTCGCCGTGGAGAGCCCCCGCAGCTCGCTCCTTAACCCTTCGGGAGCTGTGATGAGTAGGTTCTTGAGTTGGTTGATGGCCTGGGCACGAGCTTTCACCGCGGAGCGGCGCGTAACCCGCAAGGTACGGATCATTTCCACCTCGCCGTCGGCACCTTTGGGCCGACCGGTCGCCGTGCCCGCGAGCACCGCTCGTGCCGCCAGCTCGGCATCTATGGGATCGGACTTACCGGAGCGGTACTGGTCACGGCGCTTGGGACGATCCACCTCGAGGACCTTCGCTCCCTCGGCCCGCAAGGAGCGGGCAAGTCCGACGCCGAAGGAGCCCGTGCCTTCTATCCCGACGCCCTCCAGAGCACCGAACCCGTTCGCCCAGTCCATGAGCTTTTCGTAGCCCGCCGGGGTAGTCGGGATGCTCAGGGTGCCAAGGCGTCTGCCCAGACAATCCAGGGCGACGGCGACGTGGAAGTCCTTATGGGTGTCCACGCCCAGAGTGATCCCTACGGCATCTGTGGGGATGCATCGCATGTGTTTTTCCTCCCCTCGGGGTAGGCGAGTGACCCTCGCGCTCTTTGCGTTGTAACCGGTGAAGAGGCGAGGCGGACACCACTGCGATGGGCCTTCTTCTGTGCGGAAGGCACAAGCTTCTATCAAGTCACGCCCGTCTCGATCCGGCGGTGGCGAGTCCCCGGTTCGGCCGACGAATCACTTGCAAGGCACTTGCTCTCGGCCCGTGTAAATCTGGGTCAGACCGGCCGGAGGTCGCCACCACCAGAATACTCGCAGTGTAAATCGCTTTCCGCGTAGTTCCATGTTTCTTAGCCTGCTACCAACTGCGTCTGCTCGGCCATCACCCCCTTCCGCTCCAGTTTCGCCAGAGAGCCGGCGCTTAAGTAGCGTTTTGCCACCTGCCACTCGTCGTGCTGCTCGCTCAAGACCGAACCCACCAGCCTGGCGACGGCCGCCTCATTGGGGAAGATGCCTACCACGTTGGTCCTTCTCTTCACCTCCTTGTTTAGCCGCTCCAGTGGGTTGTTCGACCAGATCTTCTGCCAGTGTTCTACCGGGAAAGCGGCGTATGCCAGTACGTCTTCCTCGGCTTCGTCCATCAGTTCCGCTAGCTTGGCGAACCGGCAACGCAAACCATCGGCGACCCTGCGCCACTGCTGATGGGCGCTTAGCCCATCGGGCTGGGCGAAGACGGTGCGGATGGTGGCCCCCACCATCTGCTTGGCGCCCTTTGGAACCAAAGAGAGGGCATTCCTCATGAAGTGAACTCGACACCTTTGCCAGCTTGCTCCCGTCAAAACGGCCTCCACGGCACCCTTGAGCCCCCGGTGGGCGTCGCTGGTGACCAACCGCACGCCCGACAGACCCCTAGCCACAGGAAGGCCGGGAGCCCGAGGACTATTGCGAAGCGCCTTGCGCCGCCTCTGTATTAGCTTGGCGGTATACTCATCGTTTCACGGTAACGACGGTGAGCGCGTTTGCGAGTGGTGTACGGAACGCCAAAGCTTTTCAGGTAAGCATGCCCGGCGAGGGAGCGCTCACTTTCGACAGTTTCGAATGTGCGATTCACGCCCTCGCGCCTACGTGTGAGTATTGCGGAGTGAAGGTAATCGGCCACGGCGTTGAGGCGGACGGTCACTTTTACTGCTGCGCCCACTGTGCAAGCATGGCAGGCGCGGAAGGTGTCTCCGATCGGGCCTGAGTCATTAACCACTTAGGCGTTTGGTGTGAGATAGGATCACCATCCCAGCAATAAACAACAGCCCATCACCATCTCTGAGCAATCGACTAACGCCCACCCCTCCTCATCCGCTATCAGCAGGACGGAAATGGCGTTCGAATACGGACCAGCATCGACCCGATAGACGCCCGAAGCGACC
>DATDKB010000100.1:0-2317 GCA_036520255.1 Rubrobacter sp.
CCGCAGGTTGAGGAAGCTGGAAACCTCGTTCGAGGGCTCGTAGGGCACGACCGAGATGTCCGGCTTGTCGGGGGTCGGCCCGCCGCCCGGGTTCATGATGATCCAGCTGTTGGCGAGCTTGACGATGCAGGGGTTTTCCTCGATCACGACCTGGCCGCCGAGGACCTCCGCGTAAAACGCCCGCGAGCGCGCGACCTCACGCACGATCAGGAAGTGGGTCACGAGGAAACCCTCGGCCGGAGCCGGAATGTTCTCGAAATCGATCTTGGGCATTTGGCCACTCACCTCTCGCTCCTTGGTCTCGCCGCGGCCGACGCCCACAGTGTTGCTCAGCGCGGGAAGCGGGCGTCTTGATCGGCGCTGAACAGACGCTTGCAGGGGACGACTTGCGGAAGCGACGGCGACGTCACGCGAGACGCCTGCTCCTCGTCCCATGCGGGCGCGTCCTGTCCACAACACGAGACGCGCGCTTCCATGGGAGGCTGTCGCACAAACCTCCCGCGAGGCCGCTGGATCGTTTCTAAGGGTGGGTTCCAAAATCGGCCATCGCATCTGTCACGCGAGGCGCGTCCGTCCCGAGGTCGTCACACCCAGCCGCTCTGGCGGCCATCTCTGCGATCGCGCAGCGGCTGTTCCGAAACGGCTTTATGCGACAGCCTCATGGGTGAGCGGCGCTTGTCGTTCTGGGAGACGCCGCCCGACAGCAGTCGTCACACGGGCTGTGAGAATGCGGCTCACTATGAAGGCGATCGTCCAAGACAAGTACGGCTCCCCTGATGTCCTGCAGCTCAAAGACATCGACAAGCCGTTGGTCAACGACGACGAGGTGCTGGTACGTGTTCACGCCGCGGCAGTCAACATCGGCGATTGGCACCTCCTAAGGGGCGTGCCGTACGTCATGCGCACGGTGGTGGGCCTGCGCAGGCCGAAGCGCGAGATCCCGGGAACCGATGTCGCCGGCCGGGTCGAGTCGGTCGGCGGAGGCGTGAAGCAGCTTCGACCGGGCGATGACGTGTTCGGCTGGTGCGAGAGCGCCTTCGCCGAGTATGCGTGCGCTCCAGAAAACAACTACCTACCGAAGCCGGCCAACATCACGTTCGAGCAGGCCGCAGCCGTCGGCGACTCCGCTTTCACAGCCCTCAATGCGGTTCGCGATCAAGGGAAAGTCCAGCCGGGGCACGAAGTGTTGATCAACGGTGCGTCGGGCGGCGTGGGCACGTTCGCGGTGCAGATCGCCAAGTCGTTCGGAGCTCGGGTGACCGGCGTCTGCAGCAGGAGGAACATCGATCTGGTCCGATCGATCGGCGCGGACCGGGTCATCGACTACACCCGGGAGGACTTCACCCAGAGCGGGCAGCGCTACGACGTGATGCTCGATGCGGTCGGGAGCCGTTCGCTCTCTGACTGCAGGAGAACGCTGACTCCCCGGGGCACGTACGTACTGGTCGGAGTCTTGAAGCTTGGGCGCTGGTTCGGGCTCGCTCGCCAGCTCGAGGTGCTTTCACTGTCACCGTTCGTGCGCCAGAAGATGCGCGTGTTCATCGTGAGGCACAACAGGGAGGACCTGATTGCGCTGAAGAAGCTCGTCGAGGCCGGAACGCTCACGCCCGTCATCGATCGCCGCTACCAGCTGAGTGAGGTCCCCATGGCTCTCCAGCACCAGGGAGAGGGACACGCCCAAGGAAAGATCGTCATCGCTGTGTGAGGCGCTTTGTCCAGTTTCCTGTGGCCTGGTGGAGTCAGAAGGTCTGCGGTCGGCCGACACACGCCCGCTTAGGACGAAGTGCAGGAGTACAGTGACGCTGTCGTCGCTTCCGCTTGTCGCGCAAAGCAGCACTCAAGGAGCGACGGCTCCTTCGCGTGGAAAAGCGGCACTGGGAGGGATTGCGCTGAATTGCAAACCTTGGTCCGCCGCGAGACCCACTAGGAACGCTTGGAAGAATCGACTAGGAGCCCCGGCCTACTACAACCCGGAGGCCGGATCATGTGTTCGTCTTCTTCTCCAACAACCTCGGCTGGCTCGGGTCGATCCTCCTTCGCTGGTCGGCACCTTGCTCCTACTCCTCCTGCTCGGCGTCATAAACGCCTAGCCGAACTGCACTTCCCAGGCACTTCGGACGAGAAGCAGGTGCAGGAGTGGCTGGACCATGCCGACCCCGCGATCACGCTCCGCACCAATGTGACGGAGTCAGTGGCGTCGGCGTAGCTAAGAAGCCTGTGCTGCGGGTCCGCGGGGTCGTGTCACATCGGTCGGGGCGCTCTCCATCGGCGGGGCCGTGTCGCGCGGATGCCGCTCGTACCAGCTGGCGTAGCGGCC
>DATDKB010000101.1:0-4906 GCA_036520255.1 Rubrobacter sp.
CTTGGCCAGTTCGTCGTCGAGCTGCTCGCGCACCTGCGAAACCTGATGCTCCTCCCGCACGCCCCCGGGGTCGCGCTCGCCGGGGTCGGGGCAGAGGAGCGGCCCCCACTCGAGGAGCAGGCCAACGCCGTCCCGACGGCCGAGGTCGTGCGGCTCGTCGAATCTCTAGGCGACTCCCTTAGTCGCGTACGCCGCGGCGGCGACCCGAAGCTGGAGCTCGAGCTCGGCTTCCTCAAGCTCACCCGCGACTATACGGAACCGGATCTCGACGCCCTCCTGAGCCGCCTTGAAACCCTGGAGAAAGCCGTAGCTAACGGAAGCGTCGTCGAGAGCCCCTCGGGGAAGAGGGCGAATACCACGGAAGCCCCGCGCGAGACGCCGCCCGTGGAGCGAGAGCCCGAGCAAGAAGTATCGGAGCCGGAGGCGCCGTCCGGAGCAGCTCCGGTTCGCGAAGGCCCTGAAGTCCGGCCGCAGGCCGGGGTTGACCTCGCCTCGGAGTGGGTTGGGATCATGGGCGAGCTCAAGCGCCGCAGGCAGGCGCTCACGGCCGCGGTCTACGGCGAGGCGCGGGTCGAGGGTTTCGACGGGAAGGTACTGCGGCTCGTCTACCCTGAGGAGCAGAGCTTCCACGTCGGAATGGCGAGAGACCCGGGACACCTCGCGAAACTAGGCTCGGTTCTCGAAGAACGCCTCGGTTCCAAACCGCACCTCGAGGTCAGGGCCGCAGGAGGAGAAGCGGTCACCCCGGTCGAAGAACCATCCCCTGCCGCTGTGGAGCCGCGCCCCCCCGAGCCACCGGCCTCTGAAGAAGCCCCGCCCGAGACGGGAAGCTCGAACGGGTCGGCCGGGCTGGACGCCCAGAACCGAGGCCCCGAGCCGGACGCAAGCGGGGAAGACGGTGTGATCCAGAACGAGCGCGAGGTCTTCGAAATAGCGCGCGAGCACAACCTGTTCGGCGAGAACGACCGCGGATAAAATCCCAGCACGCTCACCTCTCCAGCCCGCTTCAGCGCCGCTTCGCGCCAAAATCGGCGGTGTACACGCTCACGCCGTCGCGCCCCTTGTAGGTGCCCGTCGAGACTCCTATTCCTACTTGGCGGAACTTGCCGTTGAGGATGTTTCGTTTGTGACCTTCGCTGTTCGCCCAGGCGCGCATGATCCTGATGGGGTTTCCGCCTAGGGCGATGTTCTCGCCGACCGCACGGTAGTCGTCGTAGCCGAACCGTCTGATGCGTGCCGCGAAGCCTTCGTCGCGGCCTTTGGTCTCGTGCGAGAAGTAATCGCGCCCGATCATGTCCTCCGAGTGCCTGCGCGCCACCTGCTCCAAGGCCGGATGCACGCAGAAGGTCGGCAAATGGTACCGCCTGCGGATCCTGTTGTGGATGACGAAGGCCTTTTTCTCTTTGGCAATCAGCAGGATCTTACCCCCGCCACACCTGTCCGCCTTCTAACCGGTGGCCGCCGCGGTCTGCGGATCACCTACCAGTAACCCTACAGCGACCGCGACGAGCATGGAGACCGCCACGACGATAGATAGTACGACCAAAGTTATTACAGAGGTGCGCCCAACGCCGCGGCCTCCTCCGGAGATTCGACGGGAGGTTTGGCGAACCCTGTCCGTGGCATACTGGTGGCATGGACTCCCACGACCGGACGACGGACCTCGACTTCGAGATCCTCGACCTGCTGCGCGAGGGCCCCAGGAGCGCCTTCCGGCTAGCCAGGGCGCTCGCCCGAAAGGGTGAGAGGGTCGACACCGATGATGTGCGCTCGCGCCTCGTGACGCTGGCCTCCCGCGGCCTCGTGGTAGGAACCCCGTCCGGCTCGGCGGACGACACCGAAGCGCTCCAGGCCGACCCTTGGAAGATAACCGGGAAAGGGCGCGATCTCGTCGAGCCAGAGGAGGGGGTGGCGAGGGCCCCCTACGATCGGGACGTCGGCGGCGGGAAGGACGGCGGTCGCGACGCCGGCTTCTGGGTGCTCATTGCCATCGCGGTCGTCACGGCGGTGTGCGCTGCGTACTCGCTGCTCGTCGCGACCGGCGTTTTGTAGCGGTCAGCCATCAGAAAGAACCAGGGGCTGAAAGCGCTCTCGGTCTATCTGAAAACCTTTCTAGGAGGGTCCGGCGCGTTAGATAGAGAGGCAGTCGTGAGAGCGGAGTTCCTCGGGGGCCCTTTATGCGAGATTCCGAACGGGCGAACTCCTCGGACCCGGTCCTCACGGTTGCTAAGAACCCCGGACCTGGGGAGCGTCGAACGGTATACTCTGTGCTCGGACTTTGTGTGGATGCGTTGGCGGGCGAGAGGTTAACGATGCGCGGCGCGTCCGGAGAGGAGAAGCTGGGTGGGAAACCGTAGGAACGTAAACAAGATGATGCAGCAGGTCCAGCAGATGCAGCAGCAGATGCAGCAGGCCCAGGAGGAGCTCGCGAACGAGACCGTAACGGCGAGCGCCGGCGGCGGGGCCGTCAAGGCGACGATGACCGGCGGGATGGAGCTCGTTTCGATCGAGATAGACCCCGAGGTCGTTGACCCGGAGGACGTCGAGATGCTGCAGGACATGGTGCTCGCGGCCGTTAACGAGGCCATGACCAGCTCCCAGGAGCTTGCCAACAAGAAGATGGGTGGGATCACCGGCGGCCTCGGCGACCTCGGGTTGAACCTACCCGGCCTGTAAGGGTTCTTTGGCGACCTACGCAAGGCCGGTAGAGAGGCTCATAACCGAGCTCTCCAAGCTGCCCTCCATCGGGCCGAGGAGCGCGCAGCGCATCGCCTTCCATGTCATCAGGGGGAAAAAAGAGGACGCCATCGGGCTCGCCGAGGCGCTGCAGGAGGTCAAAGAAAAGATCAAACCTTGCAGGCGCTGCTTTAACCTGACCGAGGCTGAAGAGTGCGAGATCTGCCGCGACGCCCGCCGGGACAGGGCGGTTATCTGCGTTGTCGAAGATCCTTACGATATCGGCCCCATAGAACGCACCAACGAGTACCGCGGCCTCTATCACGTCCTCGGCGGCGCCCTCTCTCCCCTCGACGGCATCGAACCCGAGGACCTGCGCATCGCCGAGCTCTTGGAACGCGTCCGGAACGAAGGCACCACGGAGCTGGTCATAGCGACCAACCCGAACACGACGGGCGAGGCGACCGCGCTTTTTATCGCGCAGGAGGTCAAGGATCTACCCGTCAGGGTGACGGCCCTTGCGAGCGGCCTCCCCGTCGGCGGGGACCTGGAGTACGCCGACGAGGTTACCCTGGGACGGGCCTTCGCCGGAAGACGCGAGCTTTAGCGGTTTGCTTGCAAACCGCTCTCTCATCGGTCAGCCATCAGCTTTCTGCTATTGATTTCTCTGTTTGTGCCGATAGCTTTGCAGAAGACCTATGACTGATACGCGAGAACGAAGTTCTCTGGCTGGGATGAGTCGTCGGGCGGTGGAAGCGCTCGGGGAGACGGTTGCGAGTTTGCCGCCCCGGGAGGCGACGCTCGTGGGGTTGCCCGAGCTCGAGCCCGAGCTTTCGGAGGCGTTGCTTGGGATGGGCGCTTCGAGGTTGTACGCGCATCAGTTGGAGGCCTACGAGCGGGTTCGGCTAGGCGAGAACGTTGTGGTGGCGACGGCGACGGCGAGTGGGAAGTCGCTCTGTTACAAGATTCCGGCGTTCCAGAATACTTTGGGTAGGGCCAGCCGGCGGGCGCTTTTTCTGTATCCGACCAAGGCCCTGGCGCAGGATCAACTCGCCAAGATCAAAGCGTTCGGCCTGCGCGGCGTGCACCCGGCGACCTACGATGGGGATACTCCCCACGCCCTCCGCGCCGACATCAGGCGTCGGGCGAATATCCTGCTAACCAACCCGGATATGCTGAACATCGGCATCATGCCCAACCACGAAGCCTGGGCCGACTTTTTGCGAAACCTGGAGATAGTGGCCGTCGACGAGGCGCACGTTCTGCGCGGCGTGTTCGGATCGCACGTCGCCGCGGTGCTGCGTCGCCTGAGGCGGGTGGCGATGTTGCACGGCGGCGATCCCAGGTTCGTTCTTACGAGCGCCACGATAGCCAACCCGCAGGAGCTCGCCGAGAGCCTTATCGGCCTCCCTTTCAGCCTCGTGGACAACGACGGGGCTTCGACAGGCGAGCGGCGCGTCGTGTTCCGCAATCCTCCGCTGCTGGACAAGGAAAAAGGGGAGAGGCGGAGCCTTCTTACCGAGGGCGCTCTCGTTTTCGCCAACCTTGTTTCGCAGGGCGTGAGGACCATTGCTTTCGCCAAGTCGAGGAAGTCTGCCGAGCTCATCTACCGCTATGCTGCGGACAGGCTTGGTATCGATGGCGCGCGTAGGATCTCGCCTTACCGCGCGGGCTACACCCCACGGGAACGCCGGGAGATAGAGGGACGCCTCTTCCGCGGCGACCTTCTCGGCGTCGTCTCGACGAATGCTCTGGAACTCGGGGTGGATGTGGGCGCCCTGGATGCCGTTGTCTGCTGCGGTTACCCCGGCAGCGTCGCCTCCATCTGGCAGCAGTGGGGCCGGGCTGGCCGCGGCAAGGACCCCGCACTAGCCGTGTACATCGCCGGCCGCGACTCGCTCGACCAGTTCCTCATCGAGAACCCGCCGCGGGTATTAGGGCGTCGAGTCGAGGCCGCCAGGGTGACCATGGAGAACCCCTACATCCTCGGGCCACACCTGCTCGCGGCGGCCCACGAGGCCCCGCTCGACGCCGACGACGAGGCGTTTTTCGGGCCCGCCTACAGGAGCGTGGCGAAGACGATGATGGAGGCAAGGCTTCTCGCGTCGAGCGGGGGCCGGCTCGTGTACGTCGGCGGGGACAACCCGGCGCGCAACATCTCGCTGCGCTCGGCCTCTTCCGAAACAGTTCTCATAGCCGATAGCGATGGGGAGCTTATCGGTACGGCGGA
>DATDKB010000102.1:0-11990 GCA_036520255.1 Rubrobacter sp.
AGGCGTTGGGTAGTTGAGCGGACATTTTCTTGGATTTCTCAGAACAGGAGGATGAGCTTATGGACTACGAGCGTCTGACGGAGACCGGCGAGGCGTTCATCTACGTGGCGATGAGCCGCCTGATGGTGGGGAGATTGGCTCGCTCATGAGGCTTTTCGGACAGTCTCTGAAGGAGTGTTTTACGAACTTCGCCCTGAAACTGTCTGAAAAGTCACGGAGGTCCCAAAAACGGGGCCTCGTAAAGCCCTTCAGGGCCACCGCCCGGCCCATATCGGCATCAGAACAGCGACCAAATTCATGCTCGGAGCCCTACTCGAGCCCCTTTTCAGACAGTTTCGAGGCGAAGTTCTCCGAAGTTCGGGGGTTCGTCGGTGATGCGAAGCCTTTAGTACTCCTTGGCATTTACACTCCCCTCACACGGGAGTATGCTGCCTTCGTTGCGCGGCCAACCGACGCCCCATGAAAGCGCGGGACCGCTACCGACCCTCCTTTTAGATCTGGAGATGGTGTGTTGAGGGAGATGATGCTGCTGCTGGCGGCTGTTGTGGCCGTGGTGCGGATTGCGGCTGCCACGGCACTCGCCGCTAGGCTGAGCCACGACAACTCCTACCCGCTAAGGGCAGTTTCGGCAAGAACAAGGATTTCGCAGGTCTGGTAGAAATCGGCGGGGGCCACAAGATGTATATACAGCGCCAGGGCAAAGGATCTCCCACCGTCGTGCTCTTATCCAGCTTTTGAGGCGCGCACGATGACTGGACCAGTGTGATCGACTCCAACGGGGAGCCGAAGCCAAACGCGTCCTCGGTGTTCCCCGAGGTCGGCAAGTTCACCCGGGTCTGTGTTTACGATCGTCCTGGAACTACGCGTCTCGACGGCATGCTGTCCGCCTCCACCCCGGTGCGCCAGCCGACCACCGCGCAGGACGGGCTGTGGATCTGCATGCCTTGTTGAGGGCAGCCAAGCAAAAGGGGCTTATGTTCTTGTTGCACACTCGTGGGCGGCTTAATCGCTAGGCAATACGCGAGCAAGTACCCCAAAGACGTGTCCAGCCTTGTCCCTCTGGACCCCGGCTCGGAGTTCCTGCAGGACACGCTGACGTCCGCGCGGTGGACTTTCTTCGTCCGGGGACGAAGAAACTGGGCAAACCCAAAACCCTGGAAGCGGTTGACTACAGGTCCAGCGTGCGCGCCGCGCCGCCCCTCTGCTGGGCGAGATCCTCGCTGTCGTGCTCAGCGCGTATAAGTGCTGGTTCATTTTCCCTGGTTTTGATGCGAAGGCGACATGCTCGGCGTGGTGGGAGGCTCAGGATCTACTCGGTGCGCATCTCAACGCCGAGCACATCACCCATACCAACAGCGGCCACTTCATCCAAGGGGAGAACCCTAAGCTTGTGATCGCCTCGGTTCGTAAGGTCGTAGAAGCCGCCCGCAAGAAGGTGTGCGCGCTCGGGTTCAAGAACTACGATCAGCGTATCAAGATTGAAAAGCATGCACGGCGATAGATGGTACGACTAGGCGCTACACAGAGCCGGGGCTTCCAGCAGTCCCGGCCCTTCTTGTCTCTATTCACCCAAGAGCGTAGAGAAACTGTTTGGAAATTCGGAACGAGTCTCGAATCGGGGCCCGCAAGGCGGCCAGGAGGGGGCGAAGAGGAGTCGATCTGCCACCTCTTGCCGCCAAAGAAACCCGGTTGAGAGGTCTTCGGCTATTTTCCAAACCGTTTCGAAAGGGGTTTTCTCAGAAGTCCGCTTTCGTGAACCTGTAGGTAGTCCTCACCCGGCGGGCCGGGTATCCTAGGAGACCATGGGAGATTTCTTCTCGGACTTGAAAAGCATCCTGGGCCTCCGGATGCTTGGGGAAGTAGTGCTAGGGATCCGACGCAACGATCTGCTCGGCCTCGCCGGCCAGCTCGCCTACTTCTTCCTGCTTTTTTTCTTCCCTTTTCTCATCTTCCTCGTTTCCCTTACGGGCCTCGTGATCGGAAACCCCGAGGCCAGCCTGAAAAACCTGTTGGAGGTCTTTACGGGGCTCGTGCCCGCCAACGCCCAAACCCTAGTGGTCGAGTACGTCGATCGTACGCTGCGCACCGCAAGCACCGGCGTGCTCGTCCTCGGTATCCTGGGTGCACTTTGGCTGGGCCAGGCCGCCTCCATCTCCATCACCAAGGCGGCGAACCGCTCCTACCGCCTACAGGAGAGCCGACCGTTCTGGCGGTTGCGCGGCGCCTGCCTTGTCATAACCTTGGGCTTTACGCTACTCATCGCGGTCCTGACCCTCGCGGTGTTCAACGTCGGGACCTACGTCTCGTCCATAGCCGGTCTGCCGGAAACCGCCGCGAGCCTGGGGAAGCTCTTGAGCTTGGCCATGGTCTTCGTAGCCATCACCGTGGCTCTCGACCTGCTCTACTACCTGGCCCCCGACGCGAAGCTGCCGTTCAAGTGGATCACGCCGGGCGGGTTTATGGCGACCATTCTGCTGTTCTTAGCTGATGGCGCTTTGAGCTACTATGTCTCGAAGCTGGGTAACTACGGGCAGATCTACGGCCAGCTCGGTGCGGTGATAGTGTTCATGCTCTGGCTCTACGTGACGGGTCTTATGGTGCTCTTGGGACTGGAGATAAACGCCGTCCTCGCCCGCAGTGCCGAGGAGAGGAAGGGCATAGAAGTCGTTCAGACAGAGTAGTTAGGTAGTCGAGGAGATGGCTATGGGGAGTGGGCTTTGCACATGGACTTCCGCTTTACGGAGTTCTAAGAAGTTCACTCTAGGCGCAGTAAGCGGGGACCCACTAGGATGGTCCCCCACCGCCTTGCGTAAAGCGATCCCTCTTGAGAGGGGCCCTCCCTCAGTCAGTCGTGTTGACGTGGAAGGACCACACGCTGTACCCGTAGCTGATATGGGTGTCAGGTGCAGGCTTCCACACCCCGCGGATAACCAGACGGTAGTCATGGTTTGGCCGGTTCACGCGGAAGTACACATCCCACCCCACCGTCTTGCCGTCTCTTTCGACGCGCCCTAGGGTGGTCTTTTGAGATGTCGCCCTGTTTCGTGGTCCTTGATGGTGAACCTCTCGGGGCGTTGAGGCTTATGTGCAGCCTCCTGCCTGCCCCTACAACGGCAGCACGGGGATACACATCCAAATCCATCCCTAGCCCGTCAGCGAAGTACGTCTTCCAACTGCCGTTCTCGTAGACGTGCCAGGTACTGTAAGCGAAGATCCCATTCTGCAGCACCATCTTGCCCTTCATCAGGATCGGTTCGGGGAATTAACGGGCCTGCTCCTGAGCCGCTACGATCATCACCGCTGCCAGCACTATGGCCAGGACCAGCACGAAATTCCTCAACGACCGCTTGGTCTTCTTCGTAGGGGTGCTTTTGCTCATACACGTCGATATTGCCGACATCCTTTTGACTATCTCCTCGTCTTCGTACGGCGGCTAATTACTTGCACCGACTATAAGAGCAGGGTAGGGAATTGTGAGTATTAACACATCCTTTAAAAGGATAATTTTTGCCGCTACTATTAGAGACAAGCGGATACTTAAAGCTGTGAACAGGCTTATTCACCCGAGTGCGTGGAGCTGGACTTTAGCTATTCACGCTACGTAGCAAACCGCATCGGTTAGTCGTTCCACAAAGGCTCTAGGGACTTTCACCGTGTCGGTCGCTGAAGGCAACCCGCAAAAAGTCTGCTCCTCCTGAGCCCACGACTCTTTTCGCACCAACGCGAGCGCATCGGCGAAGGTCGAATGAGCCTTGTTGTACCATGCCGCCTGACGCCGCAGGGCGCCCGCTGCTTGCCTCATCTGGCGATGCGCGAACAAGGCCACCAACGAGAACAGCCCCAACAGTGCCGGTGTAGTCCTTCGGATCGCCAAATCCGACCACTGGCGTTGCGTCTCGAATCCCAAGTGCCTGCGCATCTCCTGGAAGGTTACCTCTAGCCGCCAGCGCATCATAAACCAACGGAGGATCTCCTCCGGATCGGCATACAGGTCGGTGCATAGGAGGGCCTGGGTCTTAAACCCTCCTTCGGGATTACGGATCAGGACCCAGCGCACGGGCACGACGAACAGCACAGTGGAGTACCATACTGCCATCCCGGAAGCGACCTCGACCATGCGCTCCCCGCTCCCGTACCAGTTGGCGACCGTGGTCGGCTAACAAACGGTGTTCGGGGCTTGGGCCACCTCGGAAAGGTTGGGCAGCCGCTCGCCTTTGAGGCGAGGCCTCCCTATCTGACGGGGCGTCGTGGCGGAGCCGGTTCGTAGAGTGCGGCATCCAAGCGCAAGCGGGGGATGAAGGTGATCGGATTGGAGAGCGTGCGGCATTGGTCGAGCAGTTTGAGCGATGCGTAAGCGCGATCGGCTACGGCCACGATCTCCCGCTGTGGGTACCAGCGCCTTAGTACTAAGAGTGCATTTTCAAAACCTGGTGCAATCGATTCAGTGTGAGCGTGAAGGTAACGATATCCTACCCTCCGCGCAAAGACATCAACACTATACGTTGTGATGCCGGATAAAGATGCGAAACCACGCATGAGAGCCGGGAGTCACAGCGCGAGGCAGAAGCCGACTTCGGGCAGTACCCCGCCGAGATGAATCGCTCTGTCTGCGCGTGATCTCTTGCGAGATCCGTCCGCGAAAGCAATGAGGGTTGAGCGAGAGGAAAGGCTAGCGGGCCGAAGTCCTGACGATAGCGGTTTGCCTGGCCGATTGCTCTACAGCCGGCCCAGCGCCCCGTACAGCAGCTCGAAGAAGTTTTCTCGGTCGAGCTCGACGCCGACCTCGGCGTTGGGTTTCTTGCCCGACACGCCGTAAAAGTCGCAGACGGTCTCGCCGCGGGTGAGGTCGCTCTCGCACTCTACGTCTACCCGCATCGGGCGCGTCTTTAGCAGATCCGTTTCGAGCACGGCGGCGACGGCGACGGGGTCGTGCAGCGGCGGGGAGTCGAAGCCGAAGGTGCGCTCGTAGGTAGCGGCGAAAAAATCGAGGAAACCGGCCACGACGCCTCCCACCCTGCCCGCCTTTCGCAGCCGCTCCCTTTCTTCGGGACCGGCGCCGGCCTGGTGCGTCACGTCGAGCCCGGACATTGTTATGGGAAGCCCCGACTCGAAGACCTCGCGGGCGGCGTCGGGGTCCACGTAGATGTTGAACTCGGCCGCGGGCGTCGTGTTGCCCAACCCCATGCTCCCTCCCATGAGGGAGATGTGCGTTATGCGGTTTTTCAGGTCCTGGTGCTCGCGCAGGAACAGGGCGATGTTCGTGAGCGGGCCGACGGGGATGAGGGTGACGGGCTCGGAGGAGGCCCTTATGGTGTCCGAGATCAGAGCCACGGCATCCCGCTCGTCGGGCCCGAAGCTCGCGTCGGGGATCTCCTCAGGCCCGTCCAGCCCACTCTTGCCGTGGATGTCCTCGGCGGTATGGAGCGGCCTCTTCAATGGTTCCGAAGCTCCCCTCCCGACGGGCACGTCCTCGCGCCCGACGAGGGAGAGAACGCGCAGGGCGTTGCGCGTGGTCTTCTCGATGGTGACGTTGCCCGCGACGGTCGTGACGGCGAGCAGGTCGAGGTCGGGGTGCCCGCAGGCCAGCATCAGAGCCACGGCGTCGTCGTGGCCGGGGTCCACGTCAAGGATCACAGGCTTCGGACTCACCCTCGCTCCTCCCACGCTAAATCAGAGTGGTAAGTTACCTCTTTTCGAGCGCCACGTACAGGGCGACAGGGAAGGGTGCAGAGAGGAGCAGATACCCGAACCTCCGCTTCTTCAGTGCAAAACCAACCGCCGCCAGATAGAGTGGCAGCAACAGCAACGCGGGGAGACGTTCCTCTTCTCTGTTCTCGCGCACCGAACCGTAGACGTAGGTCACGCCACCGACCAGCGCGGCCCAGCCGAGGTAGTTGACGAGCGGTACGCCGCCACGCTCGTTGGCGCCCCGTATCCCTGAGGCGTAGACCCCATCGACGTTCCACTCCCAGAGCCCGATGTCGAGGCCGGCCGGATCGAGGGTGAGATCAAGGCTGACCCCGACCAGTGCCGCGAGGGCGGGCACGGTCCTTCACTTCGCGCGCTCACCGAGGTGGAGCCGCCCCGAGACCCGCCCGGCGACGGCGAAGGAGCCGTGGATAACGGCGTACTAGCCGAGCAGGATGGCCAACGGAACGCCAGCCACCCGGTACCGCACGCGGTGACGCAGGAGCCTGAGGGGGCCTGTGGCGAGGAGTTCGCCCACGGCTGGAAGCCCGGGGCCAAGAGCAAAGAACAAGGCTGAGCGTCGGAGACCGCGGGTCCTGAGCGAGGCCGCGAGGTGAAGGCCGGCGTTCAGGGCGGCGCTAACGAGGATGAGCTTCGAGAGCTTCGGACCCAAGTCGTTCAAAGAGAGACCTCCGATCCAAACGATAGGGTTGCGGCCAAGATACGCTTGCCCGAACGGCCAATATCACCCCTTTTCGTTGACGGGTGGGGAATTGTTGGGTAAAGTCATTGCCATTGGGGAGTAGCCTCCCGCTGTTGCGGGGGGACCGGTCGTCAATACGGGGCGAAACCCCCGGCCGGTTACCGGCGCCGAGGCGCAATGGGCGAGACCATCGGTAGGCAAACGTGGCCGCGATGGCTCGCTATTTCGCGTTTCGCGGCCCGTCCGAGAGGAGATGGGCTATGTCGATAGTGGTTACCCCCGATTACTGCTCCTGCGCGCCGGTTTCTAGGAGCGTCCTATGACCACGTTTCCGTTGTGGGCGTGGGTTGGGTTTACGATTTTGATCTCGGTCCTGCTCGCGCTCGACCTCCTGGCGCTCGCGCGCGGGGCGCGTGAGATCTCCTTCCGCAGGGCCGCCCTTTTGAGCGCTTTCTGGATCGGTGTCGCGCTACTGTTCGGCGCGCTGGTCTTCGTCGTGGCCGGGCCTGCACGTGGGACCGAGTACCTGACGGGCTACATAGTCGAGAAGAGCCTCTCGGTCGACAACGTGTTCGTCTTCGCGCTCATCTTCTCCTATTTCGCCGTGCCCGCCCGGTACCAGTACAGGGTGCTCCTGTGGGGCGTGGTTGGGGCACTCGTGTTGCGCGGCGTCTTCGTGCTCGTCGGGGCGGGTTTGCTCGAGCGCTACGACTG
This sequence comes from Rubrobacter sp., assembly GCA_036520255.1. GTDB lineage: Bacteria > Actinomycetota > Rubrobacteria > Rubrobacterales > Rubrobacteraceae > Rubrobacter_D. Next base: position 7,106 of record DATDKB010000102.1, read on the forward strand.
GATGGTCTACGTCTTCGGAGCGTTCCTGATCTACACCGGAATAAGGATGGCTCTCCACCGCGACACCGAAGTCCACCCCGAACGTAACCCCATCTTGCGCCTCGCGCGGCGCCTAGTGCCGATCACGGAGAATTACGAGGGCGAGAAGTTCTTCGTTCGCAGGGCCGGAATACCCATGGCGACGCCGCTGTTCGCGGTCATCATAGTCGTGGGAACAACGGACGTGATCTACGCCGTCGACTCCATTCCGGCGATCTTCGCCATAACGAGCAGCGCGTTCGTCGTCTGGTCGGCTAACGCCTTTGCCGTTCTCGTTCATGCTCGCGGGCATGATCGACCGTTTCGTCTACCTGAGCTTCGGCCTCTCTGTCGTGCTTGTCTTTGTCGGGGCTAAGTTCATCTACTCGGGCCTCTTCGGCAAGGTCCCCCTCTACGTCTCGCTGCCGTTCATCGCCGCGGCGGTAACCATCTCCATCCTCGCCTCACTGTGGAAAGCGAGGGGCGGAGGTCAGAAGGTCGCAGAAGAAAAAGAGCAAAGGAGTTCCACTTGACAACGACGCTTGAGTTCGTGGGCGCGCTGATAGCGATCCTTCTCGGGGCCGCTTTCTTTACTAACGCAGTAGAGATTCTGGGAGGGCGTCTCGGGATGCGCCAGGGGGCCGTCGGCAGCCTGCTCGCCGCCGTGGGAACCGCCTTGCCTGAGAGCATGATCGCCATAGTCGCCATCCTCCAACCCATCATCGGCGGTGACACCTCCGGAGAAGGAGCGCTTATAGGAATAGGGGCGATACTCGGCGCGCCGTTCATGCTCGCGACCCTCGCCATGTTCGTCGTCGGGGTCTCGGCGGTGGCCTTCCGGGGACGTAGGGACCAAAGCACGGGGCTGCGCATAGACCCGGTGACCATCGGCAGGGACGTAGGTTTCTTCCTTATCTTCTTCGCCGTGGCGGCGGGCGTCGGGCTTGTGGAGTTGCCGATGTTCCTCAAGGTCATAGTCGCCATCGTGCTAGCCCTCGGCTACGGCCTCTACGTCAGACGAACGCTCACCTCTGGCGAGCACCTCGAGGAAGTTCCGGAGAGGCTATTATTCCTACCCCGCACCGAGGACCCGCCGTTGTTCGCCGTCGTGTTCCAGACGCTCGCGAGCCTCGGGGTGATCCTGGCCGGAGCCCACTTCTTCGTGGACGCCGTCGAGCACGCCGCCGCGGGCCTCGGCCTGCCCGCGGGCCTTATAGCCCTTGTGCTGGCGCCGCTCGCGACCGAACTGCCGGAGAAGTTCAACTCTGTCTTCTGGATGAGGGACGGTAAGGACACCCTGGCGCTCGGCAACATCACGGGCGCTATGATGTTCCAGAGCACAATACCCGTCGCCTTCGGTGTTCTGTTCACGCCGTGGGATCTCCAGCCACTCGACCTCTACGCCGTGGTGCTCGCCCTGGCTTCTGGCGGACTCGTCTTCCTCACCCTCAAGCGCACCGGTACCCTGCGGGCCGGGAGACTCTTGCTCGGCGGCCTGTTCTACCTGGCCTTCGTCGTCGGCGCGATCATAGCAGTCACTTAAAGCGGTCAGCCAAAAATCAGGCACCGTCGACCTGACGGTACCAGCGCACCGTCTCCCTTATGGCGTCTCTGAGTGGCGTGGCGTGCATACCGAACGTTCGCTCGAAGGCCGAGTGATCTACGGCGAACGGCTCCTCGAACTCGTAGAGCATCTCGATCGTCTCGCGAAGGGGCGGATTGAAGAGGCCCATCGCCCGGAGCAAGATCTTTGGTGCGACCTGGACGCGGGCCGGTTTGCCGACTTCCTCGAAGATCGTCTCCACGAACCGGCGCGTCGTTACCGTCTCGGAGCTGGGCAGGTGCCACACCCTACCCAGGGCTTCCTCCCGTTCGCCCAGGACGACCAACCCTCTGCCGATGTCGGGTGCGTAGGTGTAGGTGTGGGGCTGGTCGGGGTCCCCGGCTACCTGGGCGCTCTTGCCGGCGACGGCCCTGCCGAAGACCTGCTCTCCGGCGGCCGAAGTGAGCACTCGTGGCCCGAAGAAGTCCGATGCCCGCCCGACGGCGACCCGCACTTTGCCGCTCTTATGGGCCTCTATAAGCTCTTCGGACATCCTGGCGCGGACCGTGCCCTTGCGCGTGTTGGGGGCGTAGGGGAGGTCCTCGGTGATCGGACGCCCGCCGGTGGTCCCGTACATGTAGAGGTTCTCCACCGCTACGAGCTTCGCCCCAGCGCTCGACGCGCCTTCCAGCACTCCTGCTTGCAGTGGTGGGAACAGCTCGGGCCACTTGTCGTAGGGCGGGTTGAGGGCGAAGTAGACGACCGACGCCCCCACGCTGACCTCCCGGGCGAATGTGGGATCGGCGGCGTCACCCCCCACGATCTCGACCCCCTCGGCCACGTCCGCCCGGCCGCTGCGGTTGACCATCCGAACACGTTTACCCTTGCTCACGAGCTCGTCCATTACTGCCAGGCCCACGGGCCCGGTGCCAAAGACGACGTGAAGCTCGTTGTCGGTCATTACTTGTCTCTCCTCTCCCACTTGGTCGATTGTCCCAATGCCTTGTCGAGCGCCTGGCTAGCGGGTCCGGCCGCGGAGCAGTAGCAGCATCGCCAGGCCGGTGATCGCGGCGAATACCAGCGCTCCCGTGGAGCCGAACACGGCGTAGCCTCGCTCCACGTCCACGCCGACCGACCATGTCACCGTCCAGCCAACCGGCCAGGCTACCGCCACCGGTACCCACAGGATCGCGGCCCGAACGCGCTCTCTCAGGAGCGCCCACTGCAACAGCCCCACCGCGACACCGGTAATAAGGCCGGTGATGAGCAGGTCTCCTATTGCCGTCCCCGCGCCGGTGAGCAATGCCCCGACGCCGTCGCCGATCGCCACACCCAGAGCCGTGGCCAATACCCACGCGGGTCCTACCCCCGTGTACCTCCGAAGCACCAACCACTGGGCCGCCCCGATCACCGCGCCCGCCAGGGCTCCCGCGAGCGCAGCAGACGCCGCCCCGTCGATCGAGCCCACCACAAGGAGCGCCAACACTCCACCGAGCGGGAAGCCCAGGAAGGTGAGCATCCACCACAGGAAGAACCGCCACCCCGCCGCCCGCTGCTGGTTGCTAGCGATCACGATCGCTCCTCGCCAACGTTTCGATCCGGGTAGCCGGACTGTCTGCCACGTTACCTTGAGATGCCTGATCCCCAAGCGATCTGGGAAGCAAGAGGAATATGCCCGTCAAGGCCAGCCAGATCGACCACAGGATGTACCCGACCACCACGATGTTCGCGGCCGGCCCGAACCCGGCCGGCTCGAGCATGCCGACGACTATGACGACCGCCGACACCGCTCCCAGGAGGCCCAGCCACCTTCTCAACGGCAGCGGCGACCCGAACATGGCCAAGGCGACCAGGAGGGTCCAGAGGCCGGTGAAGAGATAGCCGAGGTTCTCGCCCACCCCGACGCCCGCGTACTGGTTGAACGCCCCGAACACCACCGCGACCGACTCCCTGGTGGCCACGCTCGATGCTGGATCCAGGTAGGTGTCTGCCAGATAAGGGACCAGGAACGGCCAGCGGACAAGGCCGAGGAACTGCACCACCCCGGCGACGACCCCGAAGGCGGTTGCGACCGCCATGTAGGGCGTATCCTGGCGGGCCATGACCTTGTGCACCAGAACCGCCAGCGGCACGAACAGCACGGCGGTCAGCATGAACCCGTACCAGATCGCGACGAGTCCGATACCGCCAGCATCGAAGCGCCGCAGGACGTAGCCTGTGGGTTCGCGCAGGATATCGGGGTACTCGAAGGTCATCGACAACAGGGTAAAGAAGGCGTTGAAGGCGACGGGCGTCAAGACGAGGAACACCCCGGTAAGCTTGCGTAACCTCAGGTCGTTCACGGCTTGCCTCCTTTGAAGTGGACTTCTCGTCAACCCGAGCCCAGTTCGACGAGCGCTTCTTCCGTCATGTATGGCTTTAGGATCTGCATCATCAACTCTACGCCCTCTTGCAACCGTTCCGGCCCTACCGCTTCCTCACCCATCTCCACGAACGGCAGCCAGAACTCGGCGATCAACCAGAACATCTTTGCCAGCTTCGGCACCGCGGTCGGATCTCCAGGCTCCCGCAGAACCCCGCCCTCGACGAATAGTCCGAGAAGGAACTCGGTGTTGGCAAGCCCGCGCTTGCGCACCGCCCTGTAGCGCCGCCCGAGCTCGGGGTCGCGACGCATCAACGCGACGAACTCGCGGTAGAAAAAACGGTACTCCCAGAGCACCAGGTACGTCTTATTCAAGACCGCCCGCAAATCGCTCAAGTTCGGTGCGCGGTCATACGCCGGCTCGAACGTCGCCTCCCAGGTGGCGATCATGCGCCCGAAGATCGCCCGGATAATCTCCTCCTTGTTCCTGAAGTGGTAGTAGAGGTTGCCCGGGCTAATACCAGCCTCCCGCGCAACGTGGTTGGTCGATACCGCCGCCGTCCCACTCTCGTTGAACAACCTCGTTGCCGCCTCCACAATCCGCTCCCTCGTGCCCATCAACCACCTTCCTAGAGTATTTGCACTAAAATCAGTATAGAGTAATTACTCTATTTGTCAAGGGGATTGCGTGGATTCTTGCGATATCTCTTGCGATGGGTGGTTAACTTCAGGATCTTCGGGGCTGACGAAGGATAGAACGGGCCGTAGAATAACCCTATGCTCGGACGTTACGCCGAACTCAAAGCACAGCTTCCGCCTGGAACCATCCTCTTCTACCAGGTCGGGACGTTCTTCGAGACCTTCGAGGAGGACGCGAAGACCATCTCGCGGGCGCTCTCGATCCGGCTGACGAGCCGTGAGGCATCGGGCGAGGGCCGCGTCCCGCTCGCCGGTGTGCCAGG
>DATDKB010000103.1:0-3768 GCA_036520255.1 Rubrobacter sp.
TGTCAGCACTTCAGCATTTCAGCCGGTCGGCACTTCAGCTTCTGCGTCGTCTTGCAAATTTGCAGGTTTTCGTGGAAGATCACCGGGGTTGCTCGGGGTCGCCGGGCTGCCCGACCGACCGAATCGGGTTGGATAACAGCAGATTCTTGGAGCCTGTGGTCGCTTGCGGCGACGCGGGGCAGAGGAGAAGACGGATTTGGCGGAGAAGTGGAACGGGAGGCCTGGGGGGAGGATCACGCATCGGAGGTTTCTCAGGGTGCTCTCGGCCGCCGGGATCGCGCTGACGGGAATGCTCGATTGCGAGTCGAACTCGCGTACCCGGGTCTCCGCCTCGTCCGGGGGATTGGGGCAGGCGAGGGCGTACCGCACGCGACCGGACCTCCGTCCGCCCGCCATCAAGGTGAACGTCACCTCCCCCGAAACGTCGCCCGGATACATCTTCGTCGCGCCCAAGAAAGAGCCGGGGGGCCGGGCCCCCAGCCAGGACGCGCCCCTGATAGTCGACGGGAGCGGTGAGCCGATCTGGTTCCTTCCACTACGGGATTCGGAGGAGGACGCATTCAACTTCGAGGTCCAGACGTACAAGGGAGAGCCGGTGCTCACCTGGTGGGTCGGCCAGCACGGTAGGTTCGGCCAGGGCGAGTACGTCCTGGCCGACCGTTCATATAACGAAATAACCAGGGTCAGGGCTGGCAACGGTTACGAGGGAGACCACCACGAGTTCCTAATCACCCCCCAGGACACCGCGCTCCTCACCATCTACAACGCGGTACCGATGGACCTCTCGTCTTTGGGCGGCCCCGTGGCGGGGAGGGTGATCGAGGGTATAGCCCAGGAGGTGAACATCGAGACCGGCGAGGTCCTCTTCGAGTGGCACAGCCTCGATCACGTCGGCGTCGAAGAGTCCTACTTCCGTCCGTCGCCGGACCTCAAGAGTGGGTTCGACTACTTCCACATCAACTCCATAGACCCCCATCCCGACGGATACCTGACCATCTCGGCCCGCAGGACCTCCGCCGTCTACAAGGTCGACCGCGCGACAGGCGAGGTTGTGTGGCGCCTGGGCGGCAAGGAGAGCGACTTCGAGATGGGAGAAGGTACCAGGACCGCATTCCAGCACGACGCCCGCCGCCACCCCGACAACACCATCACGATCTTTGATAACGCTGCTGCATCCAGGTACGTGCAATCGCGTGCCATCGCGGTGGAGGTCGACGAAGACGCTATGAAAGCCACCCTCGTCGGTGAGTACACGCATCCCGGTAAAATACTTGCCAACACCCAGGGCAACACGCACTTCCTGCCGGACGGGAAAGTGCTCGTCGGATGGGGCAGCGAGCCGTACTTCTCCGAGTTCTCCCACGACGGCGAGCTGCTCTTCGACGCCAGCTTCCCCCTGGAGGTGGAGTCCTACAGGGCATTCCGCTTCTCCTGGAAGGGTGAGCCGCAAGCCACGCCTGCGGTCGTCGCCGTCTCCGGAGACGGCGACGAAGTCGAGGTGTACGTCAGTTGGAACGGTGCCACCGAGGTTGCCACCTGGCAGGTGCTCGCCGGATCCGGGCCGGACGAGCTAAAGCCTGTTGCCTCCGTTCCGCGCAAAGGCTTCGAGACAGCCGTGGCGCTTCAAACCAGCGAGCCGTACGTCGCCGTAAGAGCCAAGGACGGCTCCGGCAAAGAACTCGCCACATCTCGGGCCGTCAAACCGCAAGACCAGGCTTCAGCCCCGAGGGACCGGAAGCTGGCCTGGAGACCTTGATCGCTAAACTGCTCACGATCGGTGGGATGCGCGGCCGCGAGTTATACCGAGTGCGGTTGGACGGTCGTGCTTTCCGTCTGCGGTCGGACGTCGGAGCTTCTCATTCGTCATGCCCGCGCAGGCGAGAATCCACGGGTAGTGGAAGGCGTGGGGGTGTGCGCGGTGGCGGTCCCGTCGTGGCGTCGCCATCCAAGCAGACTCTGTATTTGTCTGCCTTGCCCCGAGGACGGGATAGTGGGTAAAGGACGCTTCACGGTCAGGTGGTTCGAGGCGGGGGTGGTGCTTGCGGGGATCCTAGCTTTCGCCGCTCTCTTCCCGTTTAGGGAGCCATTAGCGACCCTGCCGGGAGCCTTGCTGGTGGCCACCCTGGTGCTGTTCTCGGCGCCCGGCGTTCTCGTGGTGCGCTGGTTCTTCGGCGAGTATTGCTCAGGCGTCGCGCTCGCCCCAGCGGCGTTCGTGACGAGCGTCGGGCTCTTCGCGCTCTCGGCCGTGCCCATGCTGGTCGCCGAAAGTACGCTGGATGCTTACTTGTGGGTCTGCGGCACGATCGTCGTCGCGTTCTTGCTGGCTGCGATCGTTATGACCTTCCGCCCCGAGGGTGAGGTTGCGGAGGTGGCCGGGTTCTCGGTCTCGGATCGCGGGGGCATTATGTGGGCGCCGTTCGCCTTGCTCGTTACGGCAATGGCGTACATCGCGAGGACGACCGCGCCGAGCGTCTTCGGCGACATCTGGATCTACCTCTCCTGGGTAAGGGAATACCTCGGCGGGGACAGGCTCGCCTCCGTTGAGCCTTTCTTCAGCAGCGATGTCGGCCTCTCGCGCGCAAAGATCAACGGCTGGTTGCTGGAGCAGGCCGCGGTTTCCAGGGTTTCGGGGGTCGACCCCATAGATCTGGTCTTTACCTACCTTAACCCCGCGCTCGTGGTCGTGGCCTTTCTGGTCTTCTTCGCCCTCGCGCGCGTACTTTTCAGGAGCGAGAAGGGGGCTTTGGTTTCGGGTACGCTCTACGCGCTTTTTTTCCTGAGCCACCTTAGCCAGTCGCGCGTAACGTGGGGGGGAGAGTTTGTCCAGCGTTTGCCCGAAGATAAGCTAGTCGCCAAGTTCCTGTTCTTTCCGCTTGCCCTCGCCTGCGCCTTCGCCTTCCTCGAAAGCGGAAAAAAGAGGTACTTCCTCGGCTTCGCGTTCTTGTGCTCCGCCGTGATGGCCGTGCACCCGATAGGGCTCGCGATCGTCGGGATCTCCATGACCGGTTTCGCCATCCTGCACCTCGCGGCCGGCCCGCGCAGCCGCACCGCGTGGACCAGGGTATCCGCGATGGGCATCGCCGGCGTCGCGATCATCGCCGTTCCGGCGGCAATAGCCTCGCTTTTCACCGACGAACCGCTATCCAACGTGCTGGCCGACTCGGACATCAACTCGGGCGACCCGGACGTGCTTAGGAACATGATTTTTGTGAGCCCCGAGAGGAATCGTATCCACGAGCTCGCAGACGGCTCGTACATCATGCATCCCTCGCTCCTTATCGACCCCGTGATCGCCGCCGCGTTCCTTGTCGGGGTACCTTTTCTCCTCTGGCGCCTGAGGAATAGCCTCGCAGCGCGGCATTTACTGGGTACGCTGTACATTACAATCGTGGTGGTTTACGTACCCCAGATCACCACCTTCCTCGGCGACAACGTCGTCCTCCCTGGCCAGATCTGGCGCCTTGCATGGCCGATACAACTCACCGCGGTGCTTACGCTGGGTTGGTTGGTCTGGACGGCGTTGGAGTACGTGACAGGATGGTTACAACGTATTCTCCCAGCACGCTTGGTTGCCGGTGCGTTGCCTATCTTGCTGGTCATCGCCCTGACGGTTGCCGTCGTGCCGCAGGCACGCCAGGGCATGGGGTCGCTAGAGAAGCACAGGGAGGCGAGCCAGAAGGCCGGGTATTACCCTTCGGATCCCATTTTTCCCTGGTTTCGGGACAAGATCCATTCAGAGGTAGTAGTGCTGGCGCCCGACCTACAGAG
>DATDKB010000104.1:0-3555 GCA_036520255.1 Rubrobacter sp.
TCACCTCAGGCAGCCTGAAGTTGAGGAACGGGTAGATAAAGAGCTCGTCCCAGAAGATGTGGCCGCGGTAGGCCTCGCCGTTGAGACCCCTGGCAGGGACGCCGGCGTCGAGGTCGGCGGTGTGCGGGGAGCAGACCTGCAAGATGTGGGAGATGTGCAGCCTCAGCAGCAGCTGGACCCGCTCGTCGTTTGGCACCCTGACGTCGCAGAGCTTCCACAGCTCGTCCCACGCCCGCGCGTGGCGCTCCAGGGCCTTGGCGTAGGTCGCGTAGCGGCCGACCGACTTGCCGGCGTTGGCCAGAGGCTCGTTAATGGCCGTGTCGCGCGAGGTGTAGAAGGCGAGCATCTTCTCCACGTGCACCGGCTCCCGCTCCTCTACCTCAAAGGAGAGCACCTGATGGATATAGTCCTGCATCTGGTAGAGGCCTCGGTCCACAGCCGGGTCGGGGCCCGCGCGGTAGACGCGGGTGCGGGCGGCCTGGGCGACGTAGATGCGCGACTGACGGGTCCTGACTTCGAGGGCGATGATCTCCGGCCCGAAGGTCCTCGGGGAGACGGGATCGAGATGCCGCCCTTCGAGCTCGCGGTAGCGGGCAACCCCCCTGTTGGTGACCCGCCCGTCGAGCGCCGAAATAACGTCCACCCTGCCCGACCAGTTCTCGGGCGTGATGGTCCACAGCATGGCCGCCTGGTGCATGTCGGCCATGCTCACGAAGCGCTCGGTCGCAAGCGTGGTCTCCCGGCCCGCCCGGTCGCGGAACCTGGTGACGCGCTTGACCACGGCGTAGCGGGCGTCGTACTCGTGGCGGTAGGAGAGCAACTCGACGTTCTCCATGCCGATGGCCTCTTCGCCCTCGATCCGCAGCTCCAAGAGCAACCAGTTCGGGAGGTTAACCAGATCCTCGTTCAGGACCGGCACGCCGGCCATGATGGTGGTCTCCCGGTTGAAGCCGCCCTGGGTGTAGGTACCGGGGTAGCTCACCCCGTCGGCCTCGGCCCAGGTCAGGGCCCCCCGTGTGCAGAAGTAGCCGTTGCCGGTGGAGGTCAACGCCTCGCGCAGGCCTTCTCCTTCAGGATCGAAGCCGTCGTAGGCGAGCGTCCAATTCGTCATGCAAATCCTCCCTTATACGTGTGCCGGTATTGCCTTTGGGGAGGCCGGCCGACGACCCCATGTCCGGTGCTTTACGTCACGCACAGCCACAAGCGCGCGAGGGCGAGGGTGTCCAGAGAACGTTGCACCTCCTCGGAAGTGCGAAGCGATTAGTCCGTAGGGGTAATGGGTGTTGCCTGCCCGCGAGTACCCGGGCCAACCATTCGCCGTCGTCGGGGGCGTGCGGCAGGTCTCCGATCCGCCCGGCCACCGTCTAATCTGTCCTCACGTGACCCGCCCCGACGGGCCGAGCACGTACTCGCCGTCCTCGCGCCGTGCGAGCGCAGCGGCACCAAGCACGCCGGATTCCGGGCCGAGCGTAGCCTCCTCTATCCTTACCAGATCGCGCGAAGGAGACCTGGCCCTGAGGTGTACTTCCTCGCGGGCCGGTCCCAGGATGAACTCCCCCGCCTGGGCGGCGCCGCCTCCGACGGGTATGACCTCCGGGTTGAAAATGTTGACGAACCCGGCCAGGCCGATACCCAACCACCGTCCCGTCTCTTCGAGGACCGAGATGGAAGCCTCGTCGCCCTCACCGGCGAGCCTGCTCACGTCCTCCCCGAGCACCTCTCTTTCGACGGCGAGCCGTCCCAGGGCGGAGTTCGGTTTTTCGTTGGCGACCTCCCGCGCCCGGCGCCGGATGGCCGTGCCCGAGGCGAGGGCCTCGAGGCAACCGTGGTTGCCGCAACCGCAGCGTGGACCGGTAGGGTCGAGCGTCACGTGCCCCAGTTCCCCGCCCGAACCCTGCGCGCCCCTCAAGAGGATTCCGTGGGTGATGATGCCACCGCCAACCCCGGTGCCAAGGGTTATGAACACCTGGTGATCGACGTCCTTGCCGGCCCCGTAGCGAAACTCGCCCCATGCCGCAGCGTTGGCGTCGTTCTCGACGGTGACCCTGAGACCCGTAGCCCCTCCTATCACCTCGTCCAGTCGGATGTTCTCTATTCCGTGCAGGTTGGGCGCGAACACTACCTTGTTTTCTGCGGCCAGGATCAATCCCGGAACGGCCACGCAAACGCCGCCCACCTCGAAGCCGGCCCTCACCTCGTTGATAGATCGGGAGATGGTGTCCACCAGCCGGTCCGGCGGGACCGCCAGGGTCGGGTACCTGACCTCGTTCAGGATCTCGCCCTCAGGAGAGACGACCGCAGCGGCGATCTTGGTTCCCCCAACGTCCACCCCTATGGCGTTCATGCCTTACGCCTCCCCGTCAACGGACGCGTGTGCCCCGTCAACGCCCGGACCTCTCCAGGTGGCCCGCGGTGAGCGCTTCGAGTGAGACGTCGTCGAGGCTGGTGACGACGAGGTCGGCCTTCGCATCGGCCAGCAACTGCTCGTCGTCGGCCCGGGCGAGGCCGAGCGCGGCCATGTTACCGGCCTTCGCCGCCTGCACGCCGTTGGCCGCGTCCTCGACCACGAAGGCCTCTTCGGGTGAGACCCCGGCCTCCTCGGCGGCGGTGAGGAAGATCTCCGGGTGCGGCTTGCCCTCTGCGAAGTCCCGCCCGCTGACGTTCGCGTCCAGGGTGTCGAGCAGGGTGTAGCCCGGCCGCACGAAGTCGTAGCTCAGGCCGTCATCCCGGACGAACTCGTCAAGCCTTATGCGCTCCAGGAACGCGTTGGCGTTCTTGGAGGACGAGGCGGCCGCTATCCGCAGGCCCGCGTCCTTTACGGCGAGGACGAACCGCAGGGCGTCGGGGTAGGCGTGGAACTGGTTTCTCTCGATCAGCTCGACGATCATCACCTGCTTGCGGTCGCCGTACTCCCTGGCACGCTCTTCGGCGTCGGGCACCCCGAAGAACTCGAGCACGGCCTGCGCGCCCGCGTAGCGCGGTTTGCCGGACATCTCCCTCTGGTAGACCTCGGGGGTGAACTTGTCGGGGGAGAACGAGGTCTCCCCCACGATGTCGGCCCACTCGTTCTCCATCAGTTGCTGAAGTCCCTCGCGCCAGGCCTGCTCGTGGGGCGAATCCACCAGCACGCCGTCAACGTCGAAGATCGCGCCTCGAAAGCTCACCGTCCCTCCTCTCTATCGGCTAGTGTACGCGGCTGGAGCCGACGGTCGTGCCGCGGAAGCTGGCCTCTATCTCCTCCAGCGTCCTGTTCTTGGTCTCGGGCACCCGGAAGTAGACGAAGAACCACGCCACGATGCCGAGAACCGCGAACAACCAGAACGAGCCCGCACCGCCGAGCGTCGCCAGCAAGACAGGAAACGTCAGGGCGACGATCCAGTTCGAGCCCCAGTTGGCGATGGAAGCGACACTCATGGCGGTACCCCGGATCCTGAGGGGGTAGATCTCAGAGATCATCAGCCAGAAGACCGGCCCCAAGCTTATCGCGAACGAGGCAATGTACAGTCCCAAGCAGACAGTCGCCAGCAGTCCCGCTGCACCCGAGGTGGACCCAAT
>DATDKB010000105.1:0-2818 GCA_036520255.1 Rubrobacter sp.
ACGGCCCGCCGGGTCCACACCCTGGCCAGGTGGCGCCGGAAGTCCGCCGTGGCAGCGCCATCGGAGGCGGGCTCCGTGCCCTCGTCGGCAGCCTCGGCGGCCTCGGCCACCGCCTCGGGAGAAGCTCCTGAGAGCGCTTCCTCGACGGCCGTCGCCCGGATGGGGGTGGATCCCATGCTGGTCAGGCCGACGCGAGCCGAGTCGATGGAGCCGTTGTTCCGCTCTATCACGGCCGCGACGCCGACGATGGCCCAGTCCTGAGAGCGGCGGCTGAACTTGTTGTAGGCCCAGCCGGTGTTCGGGCCGAGCTTCGGGACCCTGACCTCCGTTATGACCTCCTGTTCGTCCAGGTCGGTCATCAGGTAGTCTTGGAAAAAGTCGCTCGCCTGGATTGTCCTCTCCCCCTCAGGTCCCTTGATGACCAGCTCGCCTTCGAGCGTGGTGATGACGTTCGGCAGGTCGCCTGAAGGGTCGCCGTGGGCGAGGGCGCCGCCGATGGTCCCCCTGTGCTGGACCGAGGGGTCACCGAGGAGGCCTGCGGTAAAGGAGAGGATGCCGCAGTGCTCCTGAACGAGCGGGTTGTTCAGCACCTCGCGGTGGTGCGTGAGGGCGCCGATGGCGAGGTGGTCGCCCTCGTCGTTGACGTAGCGCAGGTCGTCCAGTCGGTCGAGATCTATCAGGACCGTGGGGGCGGCGAGGCGCAACCTCATGAGCGGGATCAGGGAGTGCCCACCCGCCAGCAGCTTGGACTCGTCGCCATGCTCACCGAGAAGCTCTATCGCGTGGTCTACCGATTCGGCGACCTCGTAGTCGAAGGGCATCGGGTACATTAGGCGTCACCCCCGTTCTTGGCGGCCTGGATGGTGTCCCACACCCGCATCGGGGAGGCCGGCATGTCTATGTGCGTCACGCCGAACGGCTCGAGGGCGTCGATGACCGCGTTGATGACCGCCGGCGGGGAGCCGATGGTACCGGCCTCGCCTATGCCCTTCACGCCCATCGGGTTGGTGGGCGAGGGCGTCACCGTCCGGTCAAGGGTGTAGTTCGGCAACTCGGGGGCACCTGGGATCATATAGTCCACCATCGAGCCGGTGACGAGCGTGCCGTCCTCGTCGTAGATGGCCTCCTCGTAGAGCGCCTGAGCGATGCCCTGCGCGATGCCACCGTGGACCTGTCCGTCCACTATGACCGGGTTGATGACCGGTCCGCAGTCGTCCACGCCGAAGTAGTCGCGCACGCTGGTCTTGCCGGTCTCGGTGTCAACCTCTACCACGCAGATGTGCGCCCCGAAAGGGAACACGAAGTTGGGCGGGTCGAAGAAGGTATCGGCGGTGAGACCGGGCTCCATGTCCTCCGGCAAGTTGTTGCCCCAGAACGCCGCGGAGGCCACCTCCTGTATGGAGACGTTCTGGTCGGGCGAGCCGGCCACGCTAAACTTCCCGCCCTCGAACTCTAGGTCGTCTTCGGAGGCCTCGAGCATATGCGCGGCGATCTTCCTAGCCTTGTCCTGCACCTTCTGGGCCGCCAGATAAACGGCTACGCCGCCAACCGGCAGGCTACGAGATCCGTAGGTGTCTAGCCCGTGCGGGGAGGTAGCCGTGTCCCCGTGGAGGACTTCCACGTCGTCGGGCGTAACCCCGAGGGAGTCGGCGGCGATCTGGGACCACGAGGTGACGTGGCCCTGGCCGTGGGGCGAGGTTCCCGTCACGACCTCGACCGTGCCCGAGGAGAACATCCTGACCGTCGCGGACTCCCAACCCGGCGCGCCGTATTTCAGCGAGGCGAGGACCTGAGAAGGCGCGAGGCCGCAGATCTCCGTGTACGTCGAGAACCCGATGCCGAGCTGCACGGGGTCGTTCTCCTCCCGCCTGCGGCGCTGCTCTTCTTTCAGGCCCTCGTAATCCGCCATCTCAAGCACCCGGTCGAGCACCATCGGCAGGTTCATCGAGTCGTACTGGATGCCGGCGGGCGTCGTCGTCGGCTCGTCGAACGGCTCGTAGAAGTTCTTGCGCCTGACCTCCGCCGGGTCCATGTCCAGCTCTCGGGCCAGCGCGTCCACGATGCGCTCGATCGCGTAGGCGGCCTCGGGACGGCCCGCCCCCCTGTAGGCGTCCGTCGGCGTCTTGTTGGTGAAGACGCCGGTGCAGTAGAAGGCGTAGGCGTCGAACTGGTAGACGCCGCAGTACATGAAGGCGCCGAGGATCGGGATGCCGGGCGTCACGAGCTGCATGTACGCGCCCATGTCCGCTTTTATGTCCGCCCGCACGGCGAGGATCCTGCCCTCGCTCGTGGCGGCCACCTCGATGTCCTGGATCTGGTCCCGCCCGTGGATGGTCGCCATGTAGTTCTCGGAACGGTCCTCGACCCACTTGATCGGGGTTCCCAGCAACCTGGCGACGTTCGTCGCCAGAATCTCTTCGGCGTAGAAGTTGAGCTTGCTTCCGAAGCCGCCGCCGACGTCGGGCGCCACGACCCTGACCCTCTGCTCGGGTATTCCGGTCCCAGCCGAGAGCATGAGCCTGACTATGTGGGGGACCTGGGTGGAGGTGTAGAGGGTGATCCCGTCGCTGGTCGGCTCGGGGCTGGCGACCACGGCCCTTGGCTCGATGGCATTCGGGATCAGACGCTGCTGGATGTAGCGCTCTTTGACCACCACGTCGGCCTGCTCGAACGCGCCATCGACATCGCCCACCTCAAGCGGCCACAAAAACGACTTGTTGCTCCCGAGGCCCTCGTGGACCAGGGGAGCGTCTTCTTTGAGCGCTTCCTCCATGTCCACGACCGCGTCGAGGGGCTCGTAGTCCACCTCGATGAACTC
>DATDKB010000106.1:0-17362 GCA_036520255.1 Rubrobacter sp.
GGCGAACTTCGTTCTGCGCGCCGTCCTCCTCGGAACGTTGGGCGGGCTGGTCGGCGCGCTCCGCGGCCGGCCGGACTCGGCGAGGGACGAGAAGCCCGTAAGGGCGCCCCGCAGGGAATGAGATCCAGCAACGGTGGAGAGATCGCGGCGGCACTGCTCCTCGACGCTCTGTTCGGCGAGCCCCCCGAAGCACTTCACCCGACCGTGCTGATGGGGCGCGTGATCTCAACCTTCGAAGAAACGGCTCTCAAGCTCGAGAACCCGAGATCCAGGCGTTTCGCAGGTATCGCGCTCGCCTGTGCGCTGCCCACCCTGATCTTCGTCTCGACACGGAAGGTCCTCGATGTCGCGCCCGGCGGGCTACGATGGACGATCGGGGTCGCCCTCATCTCCACGACGCTGTCGATGCGGGGCCTCGCGGAAGCCGCCGGAAGCGTCGAGCGCGCGCTGCGAGAAGGACGGCTCAAAGACGCCCGAACCCGGGTCGGACACTTTGTCGGGCGGGACACGGAGGAGCTCTCGGAGCCCGAGGTCTGCAGGGCCGCGGTGGAATCGGTCGCGGAGAACACTAGCGACGGCGTCGTTGCCCCGATGCTCTACGGCCTCCTCTTCGGCGCGCCGGGCGCACTCGCCTATAAGGCCGTCAACACCCTCGACTCGATGGTCGGCCACCCGCAGCCTCCGTACGCGGAACTGGGATGGGCCTCCGCAACGCTGGATGACCTCGTCAACCTCGTGCCGTCCAGGATCACCGCTCTCTCCATCGCGGCCGTCTCGGGAAAGCCTCTGCGCACGCTCCGCATCACCAAGAGCTACGGCCCGCTCACCAAGAGCCCGAACGCGGGCATGGCCGAGGCCGCTCTTGCGGGCGCCCTCGGAGTGCGGCTCGGCGGCGCCAATTCATACGGTGGGGTGCCGCGGGAGGGTCCGATACTGGGCGAGGGAAGGCATCCCTCGCCCGACGACCTCCGGCGCGCGGTCAGCCTCATGCGCCGCTGCTGCGTGTTACTAGTCGCACTGGCCTCCCTCGAAGGGGAGGACGGTCGTGGTTAGGGGTTGGGCCGAGCACCCCGGCGAGCGCCACCACGGGGCGCACAGGGAGGTCGCGTCCAGGTCTCTCGAAGTTCGCGTCGAAGATTTGCTCGACTTCAGCCAGAACATTAACCCCCTCGGCGCGCCGCCGGAAGCCCTGGAAGCCGCGCGAAGGGCCCTTTACGAGGAGTCTGGACACTACCCAGACCTGGAGTACGCCGAGCTGCGCGGGGCTCTCGCGGAGTACCTCGGCGTTCCCCCTGAGAACGTCGTCCCGACGAACGGCGGAGCCGAGGCGCTGTTCCTCGCCGCCGGGGCGGCTGGAGCCGGGGGGGCGCTGGTGCTCGAGCCCACCTTCTCCGAGTACGCGGCGGCGGCGCACGCCGCCGGTAAGGAGGTCGTCCGCAGGGTGGCCCGGCGACAGGAGGAAAGCTTCGCTCTCGATCACGCCGCCCTCGATGATCTTGGCGGCATCTCTGTGGTGTTCCTCTGCAACCCGAACAACCCAACAGGTGAATCACTCGGCCACCGGGAGGTTCTGGAGGTGGCAGACCGTGTTAGGCAGGCCGGTGCGGTCCTGATCGTCGACGAGGCCTTCGCCGATTTCGTACCGGGGATCAGCGTCGCTGAGATGGTAGATGAAGGCCTGTGGGTCGCACGGTCGTTCACCAAGTTTTTCGCGATACCGGGACTGCGGCTCGGCTGCCTCGTCTGCGACGATGCCGAGCGTGTCCTGAGGCTGCAACCCTCTTGGCCGGTCAACGCCGTCGCCGCCGCCGCTGGCGTCGCCGCCGTCAGGGACGGTAGCTTCTCCGAAGCGTCGGTGGCTGAGGTCGCGCGTCTGCGCGGAGACCTCTTCGGCGTCCTGGATGGTCTCGAGGGCTTACAGCCGTTCCTCGGCGCGGCCAATTTCCTTCTCATTCGCGGGCCGGAGGGGCTCGCCGGACGGCTCGCGCGTCGGGGCGTGCTCGTTCGGGGTTGCGGACCCTTTATAGGGCTGGGTTCCGAGTATTTTCGTATTGCGGTGCGGGGCGAGGACGAGAATGGACGCCTGATCTCGGCACTTAAGGAGGACCTGTAGCCGTCCGCGCCCTCATCCTCGGCGGCGCCCGTAGCGGGAAGAGCGCCCTCGCCGAGCGTCTCGTCTTCTCGCTGGGGGGAGGCCGTGTCCTCTACGTGGCGACGGCCATAGTGGGTGATGACGCAGACCTAAAGCGGCGCGTTGGGTTGCACAGAGATCGCAGGCCCGATGGCTGGGGCACCCTGGAGACCGGAAGCCTCAACGAGGTGCTCGAAGCAGCAGAGCAGTGGGATGCGGTCCTGCTCGACTCCCTAACGCTGTGGGTGTCGACCCGCGCGGAGGACCAGGCGCTTGCCGAGTTCGAAAAATTTCTGGCCGGTGCCGATAACCTGGACGTTCCCTTTGTCCTGGTCAGCGACGAGGTCGGGCTTGGGGTGGTGCCCGAGTCCGAGGCTGGGAGGAGGTTCAGGGACGCTCTGGGACTGGTCAACCAGCGGGCAGCCGCGGCGGCGGAGGAGGTCCACCTGTGCGTCGCCGGGGTGGACGTGAGGATCAAGTAGTTGAAGGCCCTGCTCGCTTTCTTCACGGTCCTCCCGGTGCGTGGGGCGTCTCTGGAACAGGCCGCGCGGGAGGTCTACCTCCTACCGTTCGTTGGTGTCGTCACGGGGTTGCCTGGCGCTATCTTGGTGCTGTCGGCCTACTTTGTACCGTCTGGCGTGGCGGCCACGCTCGCGCTCGGGGCTGTGCTCGTCGCGGCCGGCCTGCACCACGCCGACGGCGTCCTCGATGTCGGCGACGCCCTGATGGTCAGAGGGATACCCGGCAGACGCCGCGAGGTACTCAAGGACACACGCGTCGGCATCGGCGGGATCGGCGCGCTCTTCCTCCTCTACGGTCCAACCCTGGCCGCGCTCGCCGCGTTGTCCGTCGCATCTCCCGGCCGCGCGGCGCTGGCCCTTGTTGCCGGCGAGGTCGCGGCCCGCTCGGCCATGGTCCTCACGCTTGCCTACGGCAAGCCGGCGTATAGTGGCTCCTCGTCGGTTCCCTTCGCACGGGCACTCTCCGGGCCGCGCAACGCCACCGGAGTCGCGCTGGCGTTGCTGGCGCCTCTGCCGTTCCTCTTCCCGGTCGGCACCTTCGCGCCGCTCGCCATCCTCGTCACGCCGCTGATCGTCCTGATCTCCCTACGCTTGGCCAGAAGCGCGTTCGGCGGCATCGGTGGAGACGTCGTGGGTGCCACCGGAGAGGCATGCCGCGCCGTGGTGCTCATCCTGGCCTCGACGATGATATAGCCGCGGCTCTCCTGTTGGCGGTTCGCGAACCGCCCCTACGTCAGGATGATAGGTCGTCGCCGGGTTCCATCGCGTAAACGGTTACGTCTGAAGCGATCTCGGCCAAGTGCTCCCGCAGCTTTTCTGGCGTGCCTGTGAAGAACGGCATCACATCCGGGCTGTAGTGCATGGGGACCACGTGGTTTACGCCGAGGAGTCGGGCGGCGTGGGCGGCCTCCAGAGGACCCATCGTGAGCCTGTCCCCGATGGGCAGGAGCGCCAGGTCAGGACTGTAGAGTTCGCCGATGAGTTGCATGTCGCCGAAAAGGGCGGTGTCGCCGGCGTGGTAGAGCTTGAACCCGCTCTCGAACTCGATCACGTAGCCGAGCGGTTCGCCGCCGTAGATCATGCTCCCGTCGTCCAGGGCGATGGAGGAACTATGGAAGGCGTGGGTGGCGGTCACCTTTATGCCGCCGACCTGGGCGCTGCCGCCCTTCATGATCGGCTCGGCGTTCCCGACTCCCTGACGCTGCAGGTAAGCCATGATCTCGAAGTTGGAGACGGTCCTGGCACCGGTCTGCCCCGCCAAGGGTTCCACGTCGTCGAAGTGGTCGAAGTGGCCGTGGGTAATGAGCATGGTGTCGAGCTCTCCGACACGCTTCAGGTCTTCCGGGGTATGCGGGTTGTTCGTCAGGAACGGGTCTATGATGATCTGCTCGCCTCCCGCCGTGGTAAACCGGAACGTCGAGTGACCGAGGTAGGTGATCCTTGCTCCGCCCAGCATCTTTTCCACGATAATCCTCCGTGCGTTGGCCGACAGCTCTGTAAAGAAAGAACAATACCATGTCTACCCAGCTCATATACCGGAGAAACGGTCGGCGTCCGCGTATAATCCTGCGGGCGCCTCGATCGGGGCGCTTTGACGAGACCACGAACCTCTGGGGGAACCTATGAGATCCACCCTCATCCTCGCGGTGCTGGCGGGTATGTGTGTCGCGGTCCAGACGAGCCTGACGGGTGCGGCCCAGCGGACCCTTGGGCCCGCGGCCCTGGTC
Organism: Rubrobacter sp.; assembly: GCA_036520255.1. GTDB lineage: Bacteria > Actinomycetota > Rubrobacteria > Rubrobacterales > Rubrobacteraceae > Rubrobacter_D. The sequence goes on from DATDKB010000106.1 coordinate 4,380, forward strand.
GCGATCTCGGGCCTCACGACCGGCTTTTGCGCCCTCCTGGTCTCGTTCTTCGTGACGAAACCGGAGTTCACGGGCCGCGCGGTAACCTACGCGGTGGTCTCCGGCGTCCTCGGGGCCGTCATCGTCGGCTCCGTAGCCGTCGCCGCGGGGCAGGCCGGCGTCGCGCGCGCCCTCTCGCTCGTGATAGGGGCCCAACTGATAACTGGCCTCGTACTGGACGCCCTCGGAATCTTCGGCGCGGGGGCCGACTTCAGCATCCCGAAGGCGCTCGGGGTCGTCCTGATCGTGGTCGGTGGCGCGCTTGTCGTAAGCTTTTAGAGCATCTCAGCAAGTCAGCAGTTTGCCGGTCAGCAATTCATTGCCTTTCGTCCGTGTCGCGGTAGGGCGGTAGGAGCTAAGATACCTGCAGGTACTTCTATTTTGGAGGCTTGAGTGGGGTATTTGCCCATCGAAGACCACGGGATCATCGGGAACCTCCACACGGCGGCCCTGGTTGGTACGGAGGGGACCATAGACTGGTTGTGCCTGCCGGCCTTCGACTCGCCGAGCGTGTTTTGCTCCATTCTCGACGACGAGACGGGTGGGCATTTCTCGCTGCGTCCTGTCGAGTACACGCGCAGCCAGCAGATCTACCTGCCAGACACCAACGTCCTCCTGACCCGCTACTTTTCGCAGGAGGGCCTGGCCGAGACCCTTGACTTCATGCCGATCGTGGCGCGACCGGGGGAGCGGCACAGGCTCGTCCGAAACGTGCGGGTCGTAAGGGGAAGGATGGATTTCCGTGTCGAGTGCCTGCCCGCTTTCGACTACGCCCGCAGGGACCATTCGGTCTCGGTCGGGAAGTCGGGGGCCGTCTTCTTGTCGGGCGATAGCTGTCTAGGGCTGGCCACCGATGTGCGTTTAGAGGAGTGGGACCGAGGAATGGCCGGGGCTAGGTTTACGCTCGGCGCTGGCGAACGGGCGACGTTCGTACTTGCGCACTTGGATCGGGGTGAAGGACCTGGGGAGATCCTTTCAGATGTGGGTTTCGAGGAACTGCTGCACCGTACGCTAGCCCGCTGGCGGCGCTGGCTCTCGAACAGCACGTATTCTGGGCGGTGGAGGGAGATGGTTCACCGTTCCGCGCTCGTCCTGAAGCTTATGGTCTACGATCCAACCGGGGCCCTGGTGGCCTCTCCCACGATGGGTTTGCCCGAAAAGATCGGGGGCGAAAGGAACTGGGACTATCGTTACACCTGGCTCAGGGACGCGGCGCTAGCACTGTACGCCCTGATCTACGTTGGCTTCGAGGACGAGGCGCGCAACTTTATGGGCTGGCTAAGAGACCGCTGCCAGGAAGACAAAGACGGCCTCCTGCAGCCCCTCTACGGCATAGACGGCCGCACCGACGTAACCGAGACGGAGCTCACGCACCTCTCGGGGTACATGAACTCCGCCCCGGTGAGGCTTGGCAACGGGGCGCACGGCCAGCGCCAGCTCGACCTCTACGGGGCAGTCCTCGACGCGGCGTACCTGTACAACAAGTACGGTGCTCCCCTCGACTACGATCTCTGGAGGAACCTCACGAAGATCCTGGACTGGCTCAGCGACAACTGGCGGGACCCCGACGACAGCATCTGGGAGGTGCGCGGGGGAAGCCGCCAGTTCGTATCCTCCAAACTCCTCAGCTGGGTGGCCCTCGAGAGGGCGGGCAGGATAGCACGCCAGCGCGGCCTGCCCGGCGGTAACGGCCGCTGGCAGCAGGAGCGCGACGCCATCTACCAGGAGATCATGGAGATGGGCTGGAACGAGGAGAGGAATAGCTTTGTCCAGTACTACGGCTCCGATGCGCTCGACGCCTCGCTCTTGATGATGCCGCTCGTCAAGTTCGTCGGCCCCACGGACCCGCGTTGGATCGCCACGCTCGACCGCATACAGCAGGAACTGACCTACGATACGCTGGTGGACCGCTACCAGACGGAACACGCCGCTCCCGACGGCCTGCAAGGGGGCGAAGGCAGCTTCAACCTGTGCTCCTTCTGGCTGGTGGAGTGTCTGACCCAAGCCGGGCGCCTCGAAGAAGCCCGCCTCGCCCTGGAGAAGATGTTCTCATACGCCAACCACCTCGGGTTGTACTCCGAGGAAATAGGGTACTCCGGCGAAGCGCTGGGAAATTTTCCCCAGGCCTTCACGCATCTGGCCCTCATAAGCGCCGCTGTCCACCTCGACCGTGCCCTCGGGACGAGCTGAGCGAGCATGCCCGCCCCACTTTTCGAGGCCGTCCCGAACTTTTCCGAGGGGAGGGACGAGGCGAAGATCTCACGCATCACAGACGCCGTCCGGGCCACCCTGGGTGTCCGCGTCCTCGGTCTCCACTCCGACCCGGACCACAACCGCAGCGTATTTACCTTCGCCGGCGAGGAAGACGCCGTGCTCTCCGGTGCCGTCGCCCTCGCCAAGGCATGCGCGGCAGAGCTCAACCTCGCCTCCCAGACCGGGGAACATCCGAGGATGGGCGTGCTCGACGTGCTCCCCTTCGTCCCGCTCGAAGGCGCCACGATGGAAGGCGCCGTCAGGCTTGCCCGCCGCGCCGCCGAGATTCTGGGTTCCCTCGGGTTCCCGGTGTTTCTCTACGGGGCCGCCGCGACAGCCGCCCACCGCCGCGACCTCCCCGACGTGAGACGAGCGGGCTACGAAGGCGTCGCAGAGCGACTGAAGGACCCAGGCTGGAGACCTGACCACGGGCCGCACACGCTCGACCCGCGAAGGGGGGCCGTCGCCGTCGGCGCCCGCCCTTTCCTCGTAGCCTTCAACGCGTTCCTGGACACCAACGACGCCGAGGTCGCGCGAACGATCGCCAGGCGAGTGAGGGAGAGCGGCGGCCTCCCGGCCGTAAAGGCGCTCGGTTTTCTCGTTGGTGGAAGGGCACAGGTATCGATGAACCTGACCGACCTCGAACGGACCCCGATCCCCGTCGCCCTCGAAGCCGTCCGGTCGGCGGCGGCCGAGCTCGGGACTTCCGTAGAGTCAACCGAGCTCGTGGGCCTCGCGCCGCTCGCGGCGATCCTCGATACGACTCGCTACTACCTGGGCCTGCGCGAGCTTACCGCCGACCACGTACTCGAGACGAGGCTGCATGGTGCGCCCGACTCCTGAGACCCCGAAACCGCGAAGCCCAATATTTCGTGTGTGCTGGTCTACCCCGCGGGACCGCTGTTCGCGGGGGCCGAGAGGCGTTTCAACCTCGAACTGACCGAGAAACGTGGGGGCGCTGGGCTTCCGGGTCTTTCTCCCGCACCGCAACGGTGTCGAACGGGAATGACCTCCGTACGACGCCATGACCCCCGAAGAACGACGCCAGGCTATCTTCCACTTTATCCTTCGTTTCCGGACCGAGAGCCAGCACGACGACTGCGACGATCACGGCGCTCGCGGTACTGTTGGAGGACTCAGGTAGTTTACGTCTCACGCCGTTGTTTTCCGCGGTGACCGGGTAGAGTGTCTAACCCGACATGAAGGATCGTCTGCCTCTGGGTAAATTGGGCAACGCTCTATCGAAGGAGAATCCCGACGATGGCAAGCAGGCCGATGGAGACGGCGACGGGGGTAATCGCGGTCCTGAGTATTCGGGATTCATGGCCGAGCATGCCAGTGGCTGTGGCGGCGAGAACCAGCCTTTGCGGGGAGAGCATGCTGGCCTGGCTCCCCACGACGTTCTGTACGGCGGCTGTGAGACCGGGCGACAGATCCAGCCCTCGCGCGGCCTCGACCTGCAGCGGCATGAACAGCGCGTTGGAGGCGGCGTTGGAGCCGGTGAGCGCGCCGCCCAACGCCGCGAGCACGGGCGAGACCGCCGGGAAGAGACCGCCCAGGGACTCCGCGCCTCCCGCAAGCAGCCCCGCGGCGCCGCTTCCCGCGACCACCTCCCCGGCGAGGACGAACGTCAGGACGGCACCCGCCGTCGGGAACCACTGGGTAACGGTCCTCCGCGTCGCCGCCCCGATCTGGTCTCCACCGAGACCAAACACCACCGCGGCGAACACCCCTGATACGAGCAAAGGAAGTCCGGGACCATCGAAGAGAGGTCCAAGCCCTTCGAGGACCGCGCGTAGCGCTCCGACCCCGTTCGACGCCGCGAGCAGTGCGAGCAGAAACGCGTAGGGCAATAGCGCGCGCAACGGAACCCCGGCAAGCCGCCGTCGTCTCCACGCCAGGAAGACGGCCGCGGCCGCGAGCCCTCCAACCGCCCCAGAGAGCTCGGGGACCAGGTAGATGCTGGTGAGGAGCGTCGCAACGCCCGCGACTAGCCCGAGCGCGATCGCCTCAGCGCCATGTCGCCTTACCCCGTTCCAGCCGTCGGCCAGGGCGACCGCGGCCACGCCGTAGACGGGAAAGAGTGGGAGGCTGAGGAGGGCGCTGGAGTTGGAGAGTACGTCGAAATCCTTCCCAGCGAGGTGGGCCCCGATCACGGTCCCAACCCCCAACGCGCCCCACGGCACCGCGCACTGCCCCCAGGTCGCCAATACCGCCGCCCTCAAAGGCGCATACCCCGCGGCGAGCAGTATGGGGGCGCTTATGACGACCGCCACGCCGAAACCCGTTATCGACTCGAAGAAGGGCGCTACCCCCACCACGACCACGGCCGCGAGCGACACGCGATCCGGCTCCAGCCTCCCCAGAAACCGCGACACCCCATCCACAGCGTCGCCCGCCGAGAGTAGGTTGTACAGCAACAACCCCCCGAACAGCACATAGAGCACCTGCGCCGAAGTACCGAGGCCATCAAGCATTGCTCCGGGTATCGCGACAGCCTGCAGCGGTGGCCACAGCAGGGCTCCCAAAACCGCCGTGGCAAGCGACGCGGCACCTGCCACGGGAGCAGGCCATCCCAGGGCCACCAGCCCAAAGGCGGCGACGGCGAACGGAAGGGCAGAGACCATGATCCCCAATAGGTCTACCATGATAGAATGGTTTCTACCAAATGGACAATGTGGCTGCAAGCGGGACAACTACTACGGCGGTCGAGGCAGTCTCTTCCGGGCGGTTAGGGGAGCGGGTCCGGGAGTTACGCCGGGGACGGGGATTGACGCTGGACGGGCTAGCAGAGATCTCCGGGGTGAGTCGGGCCATGATCTCCAAGCTCGAGCGGGGAGAGAAGAACCCAACGCTCGTTGTCGCGGCGAAGCTGGCCGAGGGTCTTGGCGTGACGCTCTCGCGCCTTGCTGGCATGGAGGAGCACCGCGAGGTTATCATCGTACCCAGGGAGAGGCGCATGGTCATGCGCGACCCCGAAACGGGTTTCGAGAGGCAACTCCTCTCGCCGAACGCCGCCGGGCTAGGCGTCGAGTTCGTCAGGAACAAGATTCCCGAGGGCTCGACCTCGGGCGAGTTCCCGCCGCACCGCAATGGCGTCGAGGAGCAAATCGTCGTGGAGCGAGGAACCCTGAAGGCGATTGTAGCAGGTGAGAAGTACCTGCTCCGCGAGGGCGACGCCATTTACTTCGAGGCCGACGTACCGCACCGCTTCGACAACGCCGGCGAAGGAGAATGCACCTACTACCTGGTCATCAGCTCTACAAGGTCATAACAACATCACCGCGCAACAGGCTACGTCTACGGCTACTCGTAGATCCCCACTTCCGCGGGAATGACAGGTGTGTGGGGCGAGACGAGAGATTGGGATGCCCAGACGTTCCCACGTCCCCGAGAGCCGTCCCCTCAAAACGGACCAGGTATCATCGACCAAGGATAAGAACAACCTGACAGGTGAGGGCCAAAGGGCCGAAGCGTGCTGACAAGCGGAGGCGTTAGCCGGAGTATCAGGAAGCTACGATGCTTCGACTAGCGTGACCTTCTTCAGCCTGGCTTCGTATCCGGCGCGGTGGCCACGGTAGTAGTCGAGACGGTCGGCGGCGCCGTCCCACTTGGCCAGGCGGCGGTTGTGCGTGAATTTCTTCGGGTCTCCGTAGCGGCCGTCGAGCCAGCCCGACCAGTACGCCTCGGTGTGCTCTGGCGACTTCCAGGATACCGGGGCTGTGATGGGGGTGACTTCGGATCCGCAGGCCGGACATCGGTACGCTCCGCCGAGGACGTCGCCACATTCGTCACACCTCAAGGAGTTGCGCCCGAAGCCGCAAAGCTCGGCCTCCGCGCAGAAGGGACAGGTCAGGGTCCACGATTCTCTGTCCGACTTGTCCATGCTACCCACCTTCCCTTCGTTCTGTTCGCACCCCTTATCATGGCTTACGCGGCACAAACAGACATCGCCCAAATGGGTGATTTCTGACTAGCCCAGATGGATTAGGAATTGTAGGTTAGGAAATGGCTCCATAATGAACGATTCCGACTCTCTAGTTCCTACTTCAAAATCGAAAGCCGCCGGTGCCTAGCTGGTCGAGTACGCGTCGGCGGAGGGTGTCCATATCAGGGGGAGGGGAGTACATGTCCGCCAGGGGGACGAGTACGTCTGTGGCGCCTTCGGGAGCGGGGGACGAGGCGGGAATCACCCTGCGGCCGCCGTCTTGCAGCTTCAGGAGGCGTTTGCGGCCGCCACGCTTGCCGCGCTTCGAGCGGTCTTCGCCGCCGACCTCTAGGATATCGAGGGAGTAGTCGACCATGGGCGCGTCGGCGATGGCGCCGCCGACGCCGTAGGCGTCGCAGACGGGGTTCAGGTGGAGGATATAGTCCACGTCGATGCCGCCAGAGGCGAAGATCTTGACGTGCCCGAAGCCGTTGCGGTCGAGCTCCCAGCGGACCTCCCGCATCAAGTCCAGAAAGTCGCCACGCCTGTTTCCCGGGGTGTCCATTCGGATCGCGTAGATGGAATTGGGTATGGCCCGCGCGGCCAGAAGAGCGCCGAACTTCTCGTCGTCGAAGGTGTCTATGATGATGGTGCGGGGCACCTCCGGTTCTACCACCTCGTCGAAGGCACGCGCCGTCTCTGCGGTCGAACCGATTATCAGAGCGAGGGCGTGCGGCGTCGTCCCCGTGGCCGGGATGCCGAGGCGCCCTACAGCCAGGTCGACCGCCACCATGTCGCACCCGCCGAGGTAGGCGGCGCGTTCGATCATTGGCGTTACCGCCGGGTGCATCCTGCGCGCGCCGAAGGAGATCACAGGCTTGTCACCGGCGGCGAGCCGGCAACGGGCCGCCCCGGTGGCCACGCCCGAGGCCTGGCAAAGGAGGCCGAGCAAGGCCGTCTCGTGCTCCGCGAAAGCGCCGTAGGGGCCCGAGAGCGTCAGGATCGGCTCGTGCGGACGGCAGAGTGTTCCTTCCGGCACGGCTCGTACATCAACTTCGACGCCTTCAAGTAGGAACGCCACCTCGTCGAGACCCGCGACTACGAACCAGGAGTCGGGGTCAGAGGTCTTGTAGGCGATCTCGGCGTGTACCGGCGTGTCTTCGAGGCCGCGGGCCTTCAGGATCTGCATCGTTCTGTGGAAGTAGGAGTCGGCGACGTCGGCGTTCAGGATCTCCGCGTCCGTAGCCGAGTTGAATCTCCTGCCGCCTGTCTCCTCGCTCAAGGTGCGAACCCTTCCTCTAGAGTGTGCCTACTTCCCCGTATCATAGCCAATAAGCATCGGGGCCGGATCGTACCCGGCTCTGCCGCCGACCGTGTGATCAACAAGAAAGCTGACGGCTGATTGCTTACCGCTGACCGTTTTTTCGTTGCAGGGCGTCATGAGTAGGCGCAGACAGTGCATAATAGCCAGTTGTGGAGACAATAGGCGCCAATCGTACCTTCGCCGCCGCGGCGGGCACCCCGTACGCGGCCGAGGCCGCGGCGGAGACCTACCGCGCGGGGGGGAACGCGGCGGACGCGGCCGTCGCGGCGGCGGCGGCCGTGAGCGTCACCGAGCCACTGATGAGCTCGGTGGGGGGCGGGGGGTTCGCGCTAGTCAGGGACGCTTCCGGCGGGGCCGAGCTCATCGACTACTACGACGTGATGCCAGGCAAGGGGCTCCCCGACTCCGCGTTTGGGGCCGGTGGCGCTCCGCAGACCATCATCCTCAAGTATGGCGCTGGGGTACGCTCGATTGTCGGGGGGGCCTCGTCGGCGGTACCTGGCTCCTTCAGGGGCTGGGAAAAGCTCTTGGAGCGCCACGGCCGGCTGGGCCTCGGGGATGCGCTCGCCCACGCGGTCAGGCTGGCCCGCGAGGGATTCAACCTGTGCAGGACCTCGGGCTTGTGGTTGCAAGTCGCCGAAGAGGTGCTGAGGCTGACCGACGAGACCCGCAAGCACTTCTACCGAGGCGACAGGGTCTATCTGGAGGGCGAAGAGGTGCGGTTCCCGGAGCTCGCCGACACGCTGCAGGCGGTGGGGGAGGGCGGGGCCGAGCTCTTCTACGAGGGGGAACTGGCGCGTACCATCTCCGCCTACATGCTCAAGATGGGCGGCATCATAACGGAGGAGGATCTTGCGGACTACGAGGCCGTCGTCAGGGAGCCGATGAGCGTCAGCTACGGTGCGGGCGCCATGTACACCAACGGTCCCCCTTCGGCCGGAGGCTCCACCCTCGCCCAGATGCTCAAGGTCGTCTCCGCCTACGACCTGGTGGCGATGCCCGATGCGGAGTACGCTAATCTCGTCGCCGGGGCCATGAGGCTCGCGCTCCAGGACCGCGACACGGCGTACCTCGACGGCGCAAAGAACCGTGAGGTCGCCGAGCGGCTGACCGGAGAGGAGTACGCGTCAGAGCAGCGGCGTAGGATCTTCTCCTCCTTCGGTTCGCCCCATACCACGCATCTCTCGTGCGTCGACGACGATGGCCTCGCTGTCTCCATCACCGCGAGCATGGGCTACGGCTCGGGGCTCGTCGTTCCCGGTACAGGCATCCCGATGAACAACAGTCTCGGTGAGCCGGAGCTCAATCCCAGGGGGTTCCACGCCCTCGAGCCGGGGGAACGTTTGATCTCGAGCATGAGCCCCACCGTCGTTTCCTCCGAGGAGGGAGGCTTGATCTCACTCGGTTCCCCAGGCGCCTCGCGCATACCAACGGCCATACTCCAGACAATCATAAATGTGGTGGATTTCGGGATGGCGCTCGAGGAGGCCGTCTTCGCCCCGCGCTTCCACGCGGAGGGTGACCTCTTCGCCTACGAGGCCGGCGCCCGCACGGCCGGTCTCGACGGCTACGAGCAAGTGCTCAGCTACGAGACCCCCAACATGTTTTTCGGCGGGGTCAACGCCGTCAGGAGGACGCCCGGCGGACGCTTCGAGGCGGCGGCCGACCCACGACGTTCGGGAGGGACTACCTTTGTCTGAGAACGAGCGCGAGCCGGTCGGGCTCTTCGGCGTACCCATGGACCTCGGCCAGAACCGAAGGGGCGTGGACATGGGACCGAGCGCCATCCGCTACGCCCGCATCGAGGCCGCGCTGGAGGACCTTGGCCACAGGGTCACAGACCTCGGGAACGCTGGGGTGCCTATCCCCGAGGTGGTCGATTCGGGGGAGGAGGTCAACCATCTCGTCGCCGTCAAGAGCGTCTGCGAGGAGGTCTCCGAGCGTGCCGCCGCCATCGTCTCAGATGGGCTCTTCCCGACCTTTCTCGGCGGGGATCACTCCATCGCCATAGGAACTGTCTCGGGGGTCGCACGCTCCACCTCTAGCGAGCGAACGGGCTTGATCTGGGTCGACGCCCACGCCGACTTTAACACCCCCGAAACCTCTCCTTCGGGCAACATCCACGGCATGCCCTTGGCCACGCTCACGGGCCGCGGCCATCCGGGCCTCGTCGAGGTCGGCGGCCAGGGAGCGAGCGTCGGGACCGAGGACGTAGTGATCATCGGCCTTCGCTCCGTCGACGTGGAAGAGAAGAACCTGCTGCGCGAGGCGGGCGTGAAGGTCTACACGATGAGGGAGATCGACGTCTACGGCGCCGGGCGCGTCGTCCGCAACGCCATAAGAGACCTCGCCCACGTCGACAGGGTCCATCTCTCTTTCGACCTCGACGTGGTCGATCCCGAAGCCGCTCCCGGTGTCGGCACCCCGGTACGTGGAGGCCTCACCTACCGGGAGGCGCACCTCCTGATGGAACTCCTGAACGAATCCGGCATCGTCACCTCGCTCGACGTGGTCGAGGTCAATCCCATCCTGGACGTCAAGAACGGCACAGCAACGCTAGCCGTCGAACTCATCGAAAGCCTGATGGGACGCAGGATAATCCACCTACCAGTCTAGCACTTCAGCACGAACGCTGACCCGCTGAGGTGCTGACAAGCGCCTCTTGCTTCACAAAGCGCTATCTTCGCCAGAACGCGGGGGAGAGGAGCGCGAGTACGGTGAAAATCTCGAGCCGTCCCAGGAGCATGCAGACCGTCAGGACGAAGCGGCCCAGAGGGTCTACGATCTCGAAGCTCTCTGTGGCGCCGACCTGCGCGAGGCCGGGGCCCACGTCGTTCAGGGTCGCTGCCACGGCTGTGGCCGAGGAGAGAGGGGTCAGGTTTTCCTGGAGGGCGAGGATGAAGGTTGCTATACCGAAGACCCCAATCCAGGCGGCGAAGAGGCCGAGGACCGCTATCCGGACCGTTTCGGGTACCACGCGACCGCCGATCTGGAGCGGCGTGACCGCGCGCGGGTGGATCATCCTGAACACGTCCTGCAGGATGGTGCGGAACACAATGAGGATGCGGATGACCTTGATGCCGCCTGCCGTCGAGCCGGCGCACCCCCCGACGAACATGAGCAGGACCAGCGTAATCTTGGCTGCCGTGTCCCACCTGTCGAAGTCCGCAGTTACGAAGCCGGTCGTGGTTATGACGCTTGATACCGCGAACGCTGAATCCCTCAAAGCCGTGCCCCACGAGGCACTGTAGTCCCCCTCGACGGCGAGGATCACCCAGATGAAAGCGGAGGCCGATACGATTATCCCGAGGTAGGCCAATAATTCCCTGTCAAGCATGTCGCTGAGCCTGCGTCGAGTGTAGAGCAGATAGTACAGGGAGAACGAGACGCCTGAGGCGACCATGAAGAAGGCGATGATCACCTCCACAGCGAGCGAGTCGTAGAAGCCGACCGACGCCGTCTTGTTGCTGAAACCCCCGGTCGCGACCGTGCCGAACGTGTGGATGACGGCGTCGTAGAGCGGCATCCCCGCAAGCAGCAACGCCACGATCTCTACCAGGGTGATGGAGAGGTAGATCACGACCAGCGCCTTGGCCGTGTCTGCTATGCGGGGCGTGAGGCGTGGCTGGGTGAGGCCCGACATCTCGGCCCCGATCAGGCGCGCCGCCCCGACCCCGAGCAGCGGCGCGACGGCGACGAAGAGAACCACGATTCCGATACCTCCCAGCCAGTGCGTCATGCTCCGCCAGAACAGGATAGACGGGCTCTCTGCCTCAATGTCCGAAAGCAGCGTCGCCCCGGTCGTCGTGAACCCACTCATGGCCTCGAAGCTGGAGTCGAGGAGGCTATGGAAGGTGCCCTCGACAAGAAACGGCGTGCCGCCGAGCAGAGCGGCGAGCGTCCATGCCAGCGTCACGGAGAGGTACACGTCCCTATTCGACACGTACTCAGGCGCACGTCCCCTTGGCCTGGCGATTCGGATGCCGACTACGCCGATGGCGAACATGACCAGGGCCGGGAAGAGGAAGCTTGCCCACGAGCCATCGCGGAAGAGGAGCGAGAGTGCCAGCGGGATCAGCAGCGCCAGCCCGATCGCGAGGATCACGCCGGCGTTCACCCGGATGACAACCCTCGGGTTCAAGCGTCAGGTGGCGAAGCGGTTCTCGACCTCTTCCACGGCATCCTCTACGGTGAACACGACCGCGTCGTCACCGGCACGCAGGATCTCCTTGCCCGTAGGGATGACGACGTCCCCGTCGCGCAACACGGCGCCCACGATGGCGCCATCGGGGAAGCCCACCTCCGAAAGTGGGCGGCCCGCGACCTTGCTCCCCTCAAGGACGCGGAGTTCGATCATCTCGGCCCCACTCGCCAGAAGCGCCACGTCTATGACCTCGCCCTTGCGCACGAAGCGCAGGATGGCCTCGGCCGCGAGTATCCTGGGTGAGATCGTCAGGTCGACTCCCAGGGCGTCGGCGAGCGGCGCGAACTCGCCCCGGCTGATACCAGCGATCGTCATGCGGGCCCCGAGCTGGCGGGCGTACATCGCGGCGAGAAGGTTCGCTCGGTCGTCGCCGGTCACGGCCACGAACGCGTCGGTCCGGTCCACGCCCTCCTGCAGCATGAAGTCGCGCGAGATCCCCTCGTCGTGCAACACGAAGCCCTTTCTGAGTTGCGAGGCCACATGCCGGGCGCGTATCTCGTCCCTCTCAATCACCCGTACTGACATGCCCGCTTTCTCCACCGCGAGCGCCAGTTCCAGGCCGATACGGCCGCCGCCGTAGATGGTTACTTCCTTGACCGGCGCCGTGTTCGTGGCGAGCACGCCGACGGCCTCGGAGATCTGGCGCCGGCCGCTGATCAGGAGCACGTGGTCCCTCTCTTCGAGTACCGTCGCGCCCTGTGGAACGAGCGCCTCCCCTCCCCTGACGACGCCGACGATCAGGCTGTTCTCCGGGAGCCTTACCTCCTTGAGGGCGCGCCCGATGGCTTCCGAGCCGTCGGCCAGGATCACCTCTGCCACCTCGATGGTGTCCTCTGCGAAGCTGTCGACGTTGATCGCGCCGGGAACCAGGAGGGCTTCTTTGATCTCGTGGGCCGCCATTTGCTCGGTGTGGATTATGAAGTCGATGCCGAGCATCTCTTGGGCGAAGGGGACCCCGGCCTCGTAATAATCGGCGTTGTGGATGCGCGCCACGGTACGAGAGACGCCCTGCGCCTTGGCCGTGAGGCACGCGATGATGTTGACCTCGTCCGAGCTGCTCGCCGCTATGAGCAGGTCGGTCTTGTCGATGCCGACCTCCTTGAGCAGTTTGGGGTTGGCGCCGTTGCCGGCGATGACGAGCGCGTCCAGCTCCTCGGTCGCCTTCTCCACGAGCTTCTCGTCCTTCTCGACGAGCACGACGCTGTGGCCCTCGTCCGAGAGCAGGCGGGCGGTGT
>DATDKB010000107.1:0-8893 GCA_036520255.1 Rubrobacter sp.
TTGGTGGACGCGTGGGAGAACGCCTGGTTCCCTTCGCTCGGGTCGGCGGTGTTGGTCGACAAGAACGGCGAACTGTCCGGTCGGGTTGGCAGGCCGGTACGAGCTCCGCCCGAGATGGACACCCCCGAGCGAGCCTTGTTCGCTTGCCGGAGCCTCATGAACTGGACGCTGATGGGCGCCAACCTCTTGGAGAGGGGCGAGTACGCCCGCGCCGAGGCGTTCTTGACGCTGGTGCACGGCCATCTGCTCCAGGCTTTGCGGTTGGTGGACGGCAAGAGTGCCAACTGGTTGAGCCCCACGCGCAGGCTCGAGGAAGATGCTTCGGCTACCTCCTACGAACGGTACAGGGCGTGCACGGCGGCACTGGAAGCAGAGCAGCTGTTCCGAGCCTACGCCTCGACGTGGGAGTGGGGTCGGGAACTGATGGGCAAGCTGGCCGCAAGACACGCCTTGACGCTTCCCGAAGCGCTGCTCGACAAGTTGGACCGGCGCCTAAGGATAGGCTAGGCACCAAAGCCGAACTTCGGAGAAAAAGCCTTCCACGCACTTGGTTGAATGAGCTTCTCTCTCACGTGTTCAAAGAGGAGAGGCTTTAAGAACGGAGTCGAGCATGTTGTAGTTGCAAGTGGAGCCTTTATTCGCCCCTCTCTCTGCGGGGGATAAGTCCTCCAGGGATAATTGCAGTCCCTTAGAATGGAGCCTCGTGCCTCTGGTGGGGTGCAAATAACTATCCATCTTTTAGGAATGTCAGCTAGAGCTCGCTGCGGTGGGAGCAACGTTTGCCTTGCGGCTGATCTCTCTGCTCGTCTATCCTTACGCAGGTTGTTAACATACCTGGAGAGAAGGGTGACTATTGAGAGCTACACCAACGTTATCTCCCCGTGGTCTGCACTGCTCCTAATGATGATCTTGTTTCCCAGTGTGTAAGTCTTTGACACGGGACCTGCCGAAGATACTGGCCCGAAGCACTCCCGACACCATTGACGAGGCCGGCGTTGGCTGAAGGCTGGGAGCGGCTCGGCAGCGAGAGGTTGCTCGCGAACCGGTACTTCTCGTTGCGCTCGGACCGTCTGCGGCTGCCCGACGGGAGGATCAAAGACCCTTACTTTGTTCTCGAGCGCCCCGACGCCGCGATAATCGTCCCGATCACCGCCAATGACGAGGTAGTCCTCGTCCGCCAGTACCGACCGCCGCTGGAGATGATGGAGCTAGGCCTGCCCGCCGGGCTCGTCGAAGAGGGCGAGAGGCCGCAGGAGGCGGCCCGCCGCGAGCTCGCGGAGGAGACCGGCCATACCGGCGGCGAGTGGGAACCCCTGGGTACCCTGGCCTCCTCCCCCAGCCTCAAGGACAACTGGGCCTACCTCTTCCTCGCCCGCGGCGTCGAGGAGACCACGGCGCCCGACCCCGACGAACACGAGCTCGTCGAGGTGGTAAGGGTTCCCGTGGCAGAGCTTCGCGGCCTCGTCCACTCAGATAATATAGTCAGCTCCAGCGGCGTCGCCGCCGTCATGCTGGCCCTGGAGAGGCTACGGGAAGACTGATGAAAAGATAAAGCCCGGAACTCTACGCTCCGGGCTTCGTGTATCTAACAGCCTGACCAGCTGAAATGCTCTAACAGGTAAACGAGCTACCGCAGCCGCAGCCGCCCTGGACGTTGGGGTTGTTGACGGCGAAGCCGGCGCCCATGAGGCCGTCGACGTAGTCGAACTCGGAGCCCATGATGTACGGGACGCTCATGGCGTCGATGAGCACCCTGACGCCCTTGGTCTCGAAGACCTCGTCGTCGTCGGCGATCTCATCGTCGAAGTAGATGCTGTACTGGAAACCCGAGCAGCCGCCGGGCCTAACGCCGATGCGCAGCGCGAGGTCTTCTTCACCTTCCTGGGCCATGAGGGTCTTGACCTTCTCTGCGGCGTTGTCGGTGATGGCGACGATGGTAGTCTCTTGCTCTTGCTGCATCAGCACCTCCCGTGCTGTAGTCGGCCTGTGGATGACGAAATTATTACACCGCAAACCGTATACTTCAACGCCGCTCTCTGGTATCCCGACGAAGCCTCCCACGCAGCGTCTTGGCGAGTTGCGCCCTGCGGGCGGACACGTACTTTCTGGAGCGGACGAGAAGGGAGGCCAGGTTCACTGCCCCCAGCGCCCTGCGCCAACGCGGTAATCGCCCGTAGCCCTGGATCGCATCCCGGTAAGCGGAAGCAACCCGTTCCCCATTCTCCC
The DNA here is from genome assembly GCA_036520255.1 of Rubrobacter sp. Lineage (GTDB taxonomy): Bacteria > Actinomycetota > Rubrobacteria > Rubrobacterales > Rubrobacteraceae > Rubrobacter_D. The sequence goes on from DATDKB010000107.1 coordinate 2,227, forward strand.
CATTCGAAGAGTAGAGGTGCTCCGAGTAGGCCAGGGCGAGCCGCGCCATTGGAGCCTCCTCTACGCCAGCGGCCCCGGCGAGGAGCAGTACCCGCTCGGTAGGGGTAAGCGCCGGCGAGTCGGCGACGGAGTTCTTGCCCGGTGGCAGCACGTCGCGCAGCCTACCCGCGAGGTCCTGGTAGAGATCCTCGGGCCTACCGCGGGCCAGGAGCGCCCGCTTGGAGATAGGTACTGTGGCCACGAGCAGCACGGGCAACAAGACGAACAGGGGCCACACCGAGATGCTGTTCTCCCCGAAGCGGTTTGTGGCAGGTCCCCGCGCTGCGTGGTTCGGGTCTTTCTCCTGGGGTGTCTGCTGCCCCCGTTCGCGCTCGGACCGTCGCTGGTCCAGGTTGTTGTTCTCAGATTGCCCACTCTGGCCGCCCAGCGGAAGCTCGGGGCGTGGGGCGTTCGCCTCCATCGCGGTTGGCATGGAGAAACCGGGAGTCGGGTTGAAGGGGTACCAGCCGACGCCGGGGAAGTAGGCCTCCACCCAGGTGTGCATGTTGCTGCCCCTGACCAGGTACTCACCTGAGCCCACATTCTCTCCCGTGGTGGCCCCGTAGACCACGCGCGAGGGCACGTCCATGTCGCGAAGCAGGAGCGCCATCGAGGTCGAGAACTGGGTGCAGAACCCTTCCTTGCCGTCGCCCAGGAACTCCTCTATAGCCTTATCAGCCCGGCGGTAGCTCACTTCCAGGTTGTAGGTGAAGCCGCCGTCGTAGGTCAGGTATTGTTCGATCGCGCGCGCCTCATCGTAAGGCGTCTTGGGGTCGTATTTGCGCAGGATCTTGTCCGCCGTCTCGTCGACGACGGGCGGCGTGTCGCTGGGGAATTGGAGGAACCGTTGCACCACTGCCGGCGGGTAATCGGTACCAGCGTTCCTCAGCTGCGCCACGGTGGGCTGCGGTATCTCCGAGAGCACCTCGTAGGAGTCGCCCCCTTCGAATGGCGTAGCCATAGACCACGAGCCGTCGGAGTTCTGGGTCGCGCTCCCGAGCGACTCGGAGGTCCTTACGATCTTGTACCCCCCGAAGACGATGTCCGTGCGGGCGTTGAGGACCTGCACCCTTTGCAGCACGGGACGGGTCTCGACGCCGGCGGCGATCTCCTCCCCGTCGTCGGCCCCAGGCTGGGTGGTGTCCGACCACCTGACGCCGTCGAAGTAGTCCATGGTCCCGCCGCGCCACAGCAAGGGCTCGGAGCTCTGTACACGCATGAGCTCGGCGTCCCTCCCGGCCGTGAGGTAATCCCCCACGTCGGCCTGCACGTCGAGCCTGGAAGTGCCGCCCGTCCCGATGCGCGTCCAATCTATCATCCCGGGGCTGACCGTCTCGTCGGAGAAGGGCAGCTTCGGCACGAGGAGCACGAGCGCGACCACTACGGCCCCCGCCACGACGGCGGGACGGCCCGGGGCTTCCGGTCCGGCCCTGTCTAACGAGAGTAGCAGCCCCACGGAGCAGGCCAGGAAGACGGCGAAGGAGAGCCCGGCCCCATCCTCGAAGCTGATGGTCGAGAGCACGCCTATTGTGAGCCCCAGGACGGCCAGGGAGACGATGGGGCTCCGCTCGTAGAGGGTGGCCGAGGTGGCGAATGCGACCAGGATCATGACCACGGGCACGAGGATGAGCAAGAGCCCGGGTGCGAGGCCGTAGGGGATGGGCTCCGCGTACATGATGTTCGCCGCCTCATAGACGTCGCTGCCCAAAACCCCGAATATCTCCCGCCAGCCCGAGACAGAGAACAGATAGGGGAACAGATCCGTGCCGTACACCGCGACGATGGTGTAAACAAGCGTGGCGGGAACGACGAGCAAGAACCGCCACCTGCCCGCCGATCCGACCACCATCGCCACGGCGGCGGCGAGGAGCAGGGGCAAGAAGGCCCTGTTCCCGGCGATGATCGCGACCACGGAGAGATCTCCGAACCCCCCGTCGCCGCCACGGTAGGTCTCGCCCGTAAACAGGATGCTGAACGCGCCACCGGTCGCGAGCGCCGCCCCGTAGAGCCACCAACGCGCCCCGCCCGTCACAGGGTCTCGACCACCCGCGTCCCCGAGAGCCCTTCGACCCCTTCGGGATAGCTGACGACGCGCACCGTGGCCCCCGCAGCCTCCAGCCGGCCGACGCGCCTCAGGAACTCCGCCTCGCGCTCCCGCGCGACGGTCCCTTGGGCGGTCCCCGGCATGTTTGGCGTCCTGTACGTGTAGGTCGCGAGGGCAACCACGATCACGGATAGGCCCGCCTCTCTCAGCTTGCGCACGCAAAGGGGCAGCTCTTCGTCGCGGGTGCGCGAGATGAGGACGACGCCCTCGCCCAGCCCTCCCCGCTCGGTGAGCACGGTCTCCCCGAGGGACCTGATCCCGTCTGCGCGGGCCATCGCGAGGAACCGCATCGCCTTCCAGTAGGAGTCCTCGTCTGAGCCGAAACGGGTTTCAGCGGCGTCCGCGCCTAGCAGCCGGAAAGGCAGGTCTTCTCGCACTAGGTAAGTCAGGACCGAGGCTGCCGCCGAGACGGCGTCCTCGACCTCTTGCTCCTGGGTTCTCAGGCCCTCCCTGCGCAGGTCCAGGGCGACGGTGTGGCGTCTCGGGGCCTGCACGGAGAACTCCTTGACGAAGAGCTCACCCGTACGCGCCAGGCTTTTCCAGTGGATGTGCCGCCTGTCGTCCCCCCTGCGGTATTCTCTGAGGGTCGCGAATTCCTCACCACGCCTACCGCGTGATCCACGGGTGCCGGCCTCCACGTTCCCGCCACGTAGGGGGAAGCCCCTGAGTTCGTGGACCTTCGGGTAGACGATGACCTCGGTCCTCTGCTCAAACCTCCTGGCGAAGGCGAGGAGCCCGAAGGGATCTACTAACCTCACCTCGGCCGGTCCTAGCTCGTAGACGCCCCTGCGGGCGAAGACGAGGGGGACTTCGATCTTTTTTTTCTCCCTCCATCCAGGGAACTCGAGCTCGCGTCGTCCCGGAAGTCGGTCGAGCACGGTGACCTTCGCGGCGCCGAAGCGCGAGCGCTGGAGCAGGAGCCGCAGCCTGGCCTCCTTGCCGGCCGTGATACGGGTTCCGGGGGGAAGGGAGCGCGAGTAATTGATGCCCCTCGAACCCATCACCCCGAGGACGAGGGACGCTAGCGGTAGGGCCAGAAAGAGGTAGGCGAGCTGGTGGAACTGGGTCGTGCCGATCAGGCGTGCCACCACCAGCGTGAGCACCCCGGCCACGAGCGCCTGCCAGCCGCGGGCCGTGGGTCTCACGGTGAGCCGCGAGGCGCCCTTCGGGGGCAAGGGTCCTTACACCGCCTCGGTTACGGGCACAGAGCGCAAAATGTCCTGCACGATCTCGCCTGTCGCCTCGTCCGGGCCCAATCCGTCATCGGAGCTCGTGGCCGAGGCTATGATCCTGTGCGAGAGCACGCCCCGGGCCATCGCCTTGACGTCGTCTGGCGCGCAGTACGAGCGCCCGTTCGCCGCCGCCCGCGCCCTGGAGGCCGCCAGGAGCATCCTGCTGGCGCGCGGGGAGGCGCCAAGATAGACGTCCTCGTGCTCGCGCGTCGCCGAGGTGACGGAGACAACGTACCTCAAGACTGCCTCACTGGTGTAGATCTTCTCCACGACACGCCGCATCGCCAGAAACTCCTCCACCCCGACCACAGGCGAGAGGTCGGCGACCGGGTCCTCGGAGAGCTTGAGCATCTCGGTCTCGGCGTCCTCGTCGGGGTAGCCGACCTGCATCTTGACCATAAAGCGGTCGAGCTCGGCGTGTGGCAGGGGGTAAGTGCCCTCGTGCTCCACCGGGTTCTGGGTCGCGATCACGCAGAAGGGCTGGGCGAGGTGCCGCGTCACCCCGTCAACCGTCACAGACCCCTCCTCCATCGCCTCAAGCAGGGCACTCTGCGTCTTCGGGCTGGCGCGGTTGATCTCATCTGCCAGCACCACGTTGGCGAACACGGGCCCGGCCCAGAACTCGAAGTCCCCCTCACCCTGGTTGTAGACGTTCAACCCCGTCACGTCGGCGGGCAGAAGGTCGGGGGTGAACTGTATCCTGCGGAACTCCGCTTGCAAAGAACGCGCGAGCGACTTGGCAAGAAGCGTCTTCCCCACACCGGGCACGTCCTCTATAAGAATGTGACCGCCAGCAAGCATCGCCACCACGGCAAGGAAAACACCCTCACGCTTGCCAGAAACGGCGCGCCCGACGTTACCGACAATGCGTTCGACCCTCTCCGCGAAATCGTTATGGTCCAAAGAATTCCCGTCTATGTCTTCGTGACAGGGGAATTATATCTTATAGCTTTCAGCGGTCAGCACTTCAGCATTTCAGCTTGTTAGCCCTCAGGCCTTCGCGTACGTAAGCTCTGATACCAGGTCGGGTTGAATGGCAATGCCACGGCGGAAGCGCCACCGCGCAGACCCACCTCTTGTGCTACCCGCGGATTCCCGCTTTCGCGGGAATGACCGATGAGAAAGAACCAGGCGTGCATACGCAGCCGGAAAGCGCTACCGTCTAAACGGGCTCGGTATGACAGGCTGAAAGGCTGCGAAGCCGCAGTCCGAAAGCGGAGCCCGAAGGGCGTAGCGTGCTGACAAGGCGCGTAGCGCCGTGCTAGGAGGCTGAAAGGCCTCCGTAAAACTGATCCACGTAACGGCGTTGGACTTCGTTCAGTTCGCGCGAGTACCAGACCATTACCACGTAGCGCGGCTCTTTGGGTGTGCTCTTCGGGTACATGCCGCATTCCATCGGCAAGCGGTTGCCCTTTCTGGCGTTGCACTTGGTGCAGGCCGTCACCACGTTGTCCCAGGTGTTCGCGCCGCCGCGCGAGATCGGCTTGACGTGGTCGCGCGTTAGGCGGTCGCGGCGTCCGAGGTCGTTGCGGTGCTTCGAGCAGTACTGGCAGCGGTAGTTGTCGCGGGCGAAGAGGATGGCGTTCGTCACGTGCTTGCGCAGGCGGCGGGGGATCTCCACGTACTTGACGAGCCGGATCACGAGCGGGTAGGGGTACTCGGCCCTCTCAGACCGGAAGCGGCGATCCAGGTTCGCCTCCACGATCTCGGCCTTTTCGGAGACGACGAGGACGATAGCCCTCTTGACCGTCACCAGGGCCACGGGCTCATAGCTCGCGTTGAGCGTCAAGCATCGTGCCACGCGGAGATATTAACATAGCACGCTCCCTTCGGTCGTTTGTCAGGACGCTACGCCCTTCGGGCTCCACTTTCAGCATTACAGCGAACAAGAGATGATTGGCTGAAGTGCTGACCAGATCTACAGGCCTATCGCCTTGCTCTTAGGTGCTTCGAGTATCGCCTCGAGGATGGGCGTGGCGGAATCCCGGAAGGGATCGGCGGCTGGGAGGCCGGTCTCGTCGGCGACGGCGGCGATGAGGTTCCGAGCATCCTCTGCTTCCATTCCCCTGGTGTTGAGGCTTACGGCGACTACGGGGGCTGGTTTGACGAGGGCGGCCACCTCTTCGTAGAGACGGGCGAGGCGGGCCGGGGAGGGACGCGAGACGCCGCGGAAGACCTCCTCGGCAGGGTCTGCGGAGCAGAGGATCAGGCAGTCGGGGCAGGAGCCGTGCATGAGGCCTAGCGTCACGCCTGAGTACGCGGGATGGCCGAGCGAGCCCTGTCCCTCGACCAGGATGAGGTCGGGAGAAGTCTTGGCCGCCTCGAGGACGAGTTGCTCGGAGGCTCCGGCGACGAAGTCCGAGACAACGGCATCGACGCAGATCCCCCACCCCCCGATGATGACGCCCGTCTGCCCGGTCGGGACGAACTCCGTCGAGAGGCCCGCATCCCTCGCCGCGCGTTCTATCTCAAGCGTCGCCGTCATCTTGCCGATGGCGCTATCGGTGCCGACCGTGAGCGCGACCTTAGGCCCCACCCCGAAGCCCTCCCCCGAGAAGAGCGGGATGTCCTCGGGCGGCTCGCGCACGTCCCAGACAGGTTTTCCAGGGAACTCTGGTGTGAGACGCTGGTGGAGGCCGCTGACGATCTCGATGCCGGCGTCCGCCGCGGCTTTCAACGTCTCCATCCACTCCGCGGGCAGCCTTCCGCCAGGGGGTGCGAGCCCGACGAGGATCGAGGTCGGCGAGAGCTCCAGCACCTCGTCCAGTGTCCCTACTATGGGTGCGTCCCGACCGAGGTCGGGCAGGACGTCGGAGACGCGTTTTCCGGCCAGCGTCGAGTCGATGACGCAGGCGACCTTGTCTCGGCCGTACCGGATCAGGCCGTGCGCCGTCTTGGCACTCTGCTTGGCAAACCACCCCTCGGCCAGGATCGCGTACCGTCTCTCCGGAGCCTCGGTACGGATCACCTTGGCTCCACCCCGAGGCCGGGCTTTTCGGAGAGGAGGAGGCGGCCGTTCTTGTAGACTGGTCCGGAGTAGGGATCGTCGGCGAGGAGCATTGCGCCGTCGAGGTCGACGAAATCGACGAGTCCGGAGATGTGGGCCGCGGCCGAGATGCCGAGCGAGGTCTCGACCATGCAGCCGAGCATGACGAGCAACCCGTGGGCCCGGGCCGTATGGATCATCTCCAGGGCACTCCTTACCCCGCCGCACTTGGCGAGCTTGACGTTGACCCCGCTAACGTATCCCGCGAGCGTGGGCACGTCTCTTGCTTCTATGGAGCTCTCGTCG
>DATDKB010000108.1:0-4396 GCA_036520255.1 Rubrobacter sp.
TGGGCATCATCGGTTTCTTATGTAAGGATTTGGCGGGATCGTGATCCTGGCGCACATAAGAAGCACGGCGGCATAGGACCGTAGCGAAGCCAGACACGAACAGAAAAGCCGTCCGCCGATCCTCGGAGGGGGGTGAGGGGCGGACGGCTTGACGATGAGCCTATTGTACTACCGGGGAGGTCCGGAGCGCATCCCAAAACGGGTGGTTCGATACGACCTCTAGGAGGGGTTGAGATGTATGCATCCACGTTGTTATCATGTCGGACTTCGGGGCGGCCTCCGAAGCGGGAGGGGGCGCGGCCGCCCCTCTTTGGTACCCATCGGAGCAAGCCGTGCCGGCTTCGTCCGGAGGGGGTTTCGCGTTCTCGGGCCGCCCCGCCCCGCATCCCGCGTATCGATCCCCGCAACCGACCCTCGCAACACTTGGTAACGGGCCGGGCGGGAATTCTCGGGCGGTTCGAGGGCATCAAGTCGCAACGGCTTGCCACCAATCCTCGCCACGAATGCGGCCAGCGGTTCCACCATGGTGGGACGAAACAACGGATAGCCACACCCCGCTAGGGGGTAGGTACCGGACCGGGGGAGAGCTTGCTACCGCGAACTTCGCAGAATTGCCCTTTTTTTCCACGCACTCCGGTGAATAGGGTACCGGTGCGCGGGTATGGCAGGTAGAAGTGCGCTAGCAAGGGCGCAAGCAAAGCCTACCCTGCCGCTACATCCCGAAGCTCGGTGTCGTTGCGCAGCTTTTCCAGTCCAAGCCTCAGACGCCCCTTCACGGTGCCCAGCGGCAGGCGGAGGCGCTCTGCTATCTCCATGTGCGTCAGCTCGGAAAAGTGGCTGAGCGCGAGGACCTTGCGCTGCTCGTGGGGGAGCTCCTCGAGGGCTCGGCGCACCAGGTCTCCTTTGAAGTTGCGCCAAGTCTCGGCGAAGGCCTCGTTGGGCTCGGACGTGGGAGCGGAAGCCTCGACCTTCTCCCGCGTCCTGCTGCGGGTCGCGCGGGAGCGGATCTGGTCTATTGCCCGATTGCGGACGATGGAGAGGAGCCAGGTCCTGACGCTGCCACGTCCTACCCGGTAGCCATCGGCGGAGCGCCACACCTTGATGAACGATTCCTGGACCAAATCCTCTGCTGCCTGCCTCCCGTTCATGAGACGGTAGGCCAGCGAGTAGGCGGCGCGGCTGTGGCGGTCGTAGAGCAAGGCGAACGCCTCGGCGTCGCCGTCGCCGACGAGGGAGATCAGGTCCTCGTCGGCGAGGAGCGGGTAGCGGCGTGCGTGGTCTCTCACACCTTGCAGCTCGAGTTGCTTTCTAGCGCGTCGAGGCTCCTCGCTTCCTCTTCTAAGACCGCTTCGAGGTAGTCCACCATCTTGGGTTTTTCCTTCCCTCCGTAGAAAGCGTGCTGTAATAAACCCTAGCGTAGCGGCGACCATAAGGCGTCGGGCAAGTGCCCCGTTTTGTTCTAGGCTATTTGGGCTGGGAAGAACGGCTACGAACCGGCGAAGAGGCGGATGCGAACAGCCGAACTTCTCAGAACTTCGTAAAGCGGAAGTTCGCAGAGTTAGCTGCCCTCGATGGGAGATCAGACTGCGGGGGCGATGGGAGATGCCCTAAGTTGACTGGGTAACTGTCAGGTAACTGTCAAATAGGGGTCGGAAGAACCTCCGGACCCTATTCGTGTTCCCAATTTACCTGCAAACCAGTATTTTTCTGTGGTGGAGCCGAGAGGGATCGAACCCCTGACCTCCGCCGTGAAAAGTCAGATCCGTAACGTCGTGGCTGTTCGCTGGTGTTCAGAAATACCTGCAAAATCGCTCTTTTGTCTTCGGAAGTATTCGCGACCGTTCGCCGTTGTTCGCGTGGGTTGGTGTACTACTGGTGTACACCAACCTCGGGAAGCTCACAACGAAAGTCTGTAAAACGAGCGACCCGAGGCTACCGTCTCCTGATCCTCTGGCGCGGGAGCGTTTCGGCACGGGGCTAGAGTTTGTACAGTCGGATTGCGTTCCCGCGCAGCATGCTCTCGCCAACGGCCTCCGCTTCGGTCACGCTCGTCTCTCCGTACGCGACCATCTCTCCTAGCGCTTGGCCGATCACGCGCCGGCCCTCGATGGCACTGATCCAGTGCAACTCAGGCACTCCTATGCCGTCGGAGCTGTACACGAGCTTGGAGCTCGGGGCGACGCCTAGCGCTTGGCGCGTGAAGGCGAGCATCTCGCCGTAGCCCAGGAGGGGAATGCCATAAGAGAGGTCGAGGTAGACGTTCTCGTAGACGGCAGCGAGGTAGCCTCCCTGCCTCGTGTACGGGTAGCACTCGTGCAGCAGCACCACTGGCATGCCGCGGTAGTCCGGCTTCCCAAGCACGGCGCGCAGGTGCAGCGGGTTGCCGAGCAGAAGGTCGGTGTCGGCGTCGCCGTAGCCCACGTGGAACTGGACCGGAACCTCTTGATCGGCCGCCAGCGCGAACGCGACGTGCAGCAGGGTGTCGAGCAAGGGCTTGTGGACGAGCCGCGTGGAACCATCCATTGCGGATCTGCGGTATTCGCGGAACGAAGCTTCCGCCTCCTCGCGCGACCACTCCCGGATGTCCAGGCCCGTGCGGTAGGCGGCGATGCTTTTGAGCGCGACGTGGCCCCCGGGCCGCACGTCCTCGAGGGCGATAGCGAGCGCCTCCTGCGTCGCGGCGAGGGTATCGTGTTCGGTGAGCAGGCTCTCCATCAGGACTTCAAGGCGCAGCATCGGCTCCGTGCGGCAGCCGCACAACTCACCCAGCTCCGGCACCGGGAAGACTTCTTCTTGCGGCGGGAAGCCCGTGTCGAGGAGGAGAGTATCTATGTTGGCGGAGCGAAGTAGTTCGGCGGTGAGCCCTTTACCCTCCCTGGCGATGCGGGCGGCGAAGACGGCATCCCCTGTGGGCTCGCAGCCGAGGAAGGGGGCGAGGGTGCGGATCAGGCGCCGGTAGAAGGTCGTCGTGGCGACGTGCTCGCGCGGCATCCCGGGGTCCGTGGACTCCGTGAAGGCCCGCCTCCAGACCTCGACGTCCCCGAAGGTTTGGTCCGTCGTCACCCCGTGGCAATGGTTGTCCACGACGGGTACATTAGTGAGATCTACGAATTCCATGGGCTACCTCCGTCTATAGCATCACGTCCCCGCCGTTGGGGCCGAGGGTCTGGCCCAAGTAGTACGAGGCCTCGTCCGAGGCGAGAAAGACCACCGTGGGCGCGACCTCCTCAACCGCTCCGAAGCGCCGTATCGGGAGCGCGGCCTTGAGGGCTTCCTCCTGCTCCTCGCTCTCGGACGGCATGATACCGGTCGAGATCGGCCCGGGCGCCACGGCATTGACCAGGACACCCCGCGCGGCCACTTCCCTGGCGAGCGCCTTGGTGAATGCTATGACCCCGCCCTTGCTCGCGCTGTAGTGGGCGAGCTCCGGCGCCCCTACCTGCCCGAGCTGGGAGGCGATGTTGACGATCTTACCCTCCCCACGTCTCAACATGTGCGGCAACGCGAAGCGGCAGCACAGGAACGTGCCGCGCAAATTGATGCCGAGCACCCGATCCCACTCCTCGACAGGCATCTGCTCCAGCGGCGATCTGGAGAGCACGCCCGCGTTGTTGACGAGAACGTCGATCCTCCCAAAGGTCTCGATGACCTCGCCTATCATGCCCCGCACCTCGCCCTCCCGCGAGACGTCGATCCGGACGTAGAGCCCGCGCCGGCCTAGGCGCTCTACCCTCGCCAGCACCGGCGCGGCCTCCCCCTCCTGCAAGACGTCGGCCACGGCGACGTCGGCGCCCTCGGCGGCGAAGGCCTCCACGATACCGCGCCCTATCCCCCGCACCCCACCGGTCACGACGGCGACCTTGCCCTCCAGCCTGCCCATCAGGCCTCTGGTCTCGGTTCTGGAGGGGTCGTCGCCGCGGTGACGAAGGCGACCGCCTGGGAGCGGGCGACGGCCCCTACCGCTTCAGCCGGTGGCAGGAACCGCGGGTGGTGGAGCGGCACGTCGGGGGTGTTCGGGGCGCCTCCGATGCCGACGAAGAGCATGAGCGTCGGAGCGACGCGGCCGTAGAAGCCGAAGTCGTCCGACCCGCAGGATCGCATCGCCGGCGCCAGCCCGAAGCCGGCTTCCGGGAGCATCGAGCGCGCCGCCCTCGCCAGGACGGTATCGTTGATCGTCGCCGGCTCACCCGCCGTCACCTCCACCCTTCCCGAGCAACCGTGCGCCCTGACTGTGTTAGCGACGATCTCGCGGGTCATCTCCCTGAGCGGCTCCCGGTCCTCGGGATGGAGGGCGCGCAGGGTGCCACCCGCCTCCGCAAGGTCCGGTATGACGTTCTCGGCCGACCCCGCGCGCAGCCAGCCCACGCTGAAGACCGCCGCGTGCATCGGGTCCGTC
>DATDKB010000109.1:0-8421 GCA_036520255.1 Rubrobacter sp.
GACGCCCGAGCAACGGGTCGAGTGGGAGGCGGAGGTGCGTTCGCTCTACCACGACGGCATGGTCCGGATCGTCGTGACCCCGAACTGGGCGAAGCTGATCGACTTCGAGACGACTCTGCCGAGCGCGGTCGAGGAGCTGGTCCGGCAGCGGGAGGAGCGTCAGCGCGGCTGAGCGGCGCGCGGTCGCTCGCATTGGGTGGATCGCCCACGCCTCAACCCCACCGCGGTACGCGGAGTCTGTGAAGTCCGCCGGAAAAAGTCGCGGTGGGATGTCGAGAACCCGCCCGCGGCTCCGTCCCGGAGTGAACACGGCCCACAATGGGCCCTACCGCACCAAGGAGAAACATGATGGCCAAGTACCTGCTGCTCAAGCACTACCGGGGCGCGCCGGCACCGGTCAACAACGTGCCGATGGAGCAGTGGACGCCGGAGGAGCTTTCGGCCCACGTGCAGTACATGGATGACTTCGCCGATCCGCTCCCATCCCCAAGTATTGTGCCATAGCCCGCCGAACTTCTTAGTACTCCGTAAAGCGGAAGTCCAACTTCGCAGAAGACCCCTTCCCCGACGTTGGATGAATAGCGATGGGGCCAGCGGCGAACCAACCGCTAGCCCCATCAGCGAAGCCGCTTGCGCATGAAGACGCGCCGGTAGCCCCCGTCGAGTCCGCGCCCGGTCTCCTCGAAGCCCAGCCTAGCGTAGACGGCCAAGTTCTCGTGCATCTTCTCGTTGGTGTAGAGCCGTACCTCCGGCAGGCCATACGCCGCGGCCTGCCCCTCCGCGAAGGTCACGAGCTCGTGCCCGAGGCCCCTCCCCTGGTGCCCGGGTGCAACGGCCACGTTGCCTAAGAACATATGGTCCTCGGCCGGCCTGATCACCAGCACCCCGAGGACCTCCCCACCTTCGGCCAACACCCACACCTCGCCGGCTCGGATGAGGGCAGCGTAGTCCTCGCGCATCGGCGCGGGCTCCTTGCCGATGCGCTCAACGTAACCCGCGTAGGCCGCCCGCACCAGGTCGCGGACCGCCGCGGCGTCACCCGGTTCGGCCGGTCGTATGCTCCTATCCGCCATAATCTTCCTTTTCAGAGAGCGATGTGCGAGGCCGGAAGGATGAACGATTGCTAGCGGCGGTGCAACTTCCGAGAACGCCGTAAAGCGGAAGTTCAACTTCTGAGAATTAACCTTCCACGCACTTACGTGAGTAAGGACGAGAACCGGAGTATCGCTCCTGAACAGACTCCTCGGAAGCCCGCGCAGATGCTTGGTGCCCCTCCCCCTCCACGGTGGGAACCCCCTCGGCATCACCTCACCCTTTGTTTGGCCGCTCCAACACAGAACCAAGAGCAGCGAAGCGGCGAGCCCCATGCGGGCTCGCCGTCCGAGAATTGCTCCTCAGACGGCTAAAGTCGCGCAAGTGCGCCTACCTGCGTGCGGAGTTGACGACGAACGTCCTAACACCGGAATTGTTAACCTCCGTGTAGACCCCGGGGGAGAGAGGCCTCGCGCACCCGCGCCCGAAGCTCACGATCCCGACCTGCGTGCGGGTGATGCCCGGCTGGAACAGCGGGCCGCCGCTGTCGCCCTGGCAAGAGTCTTTCCCCTTCGCGCCAGCGGCGACCATGAGGTGCGGGAAGTACCCCGAAAAATAGGCCCGTTTTGCTGTACGGTCGGAGACGACGGGGATCGACGCTTGGCGCATGCGGTCCGGCCTGGGGCCGTCTTGCCTTATCGTGCCCCAGCCTGCGACCGTCAGCTTGTGCCCAGGCCGCTCCAGCCCGTTCTGTTTGGCGGTGGCAAGCCTGATCGGAGTGATGCCTCTCACCGCGGAGTTGAGCTTAAGGACCGCGGCGTCGTAAGCTAAGCTCCTCCTGATGTGGAAGCGGGGGTGGATAAAGGCGTTGGTGGCGAAGCGTAGCTGGAACTGATGAGGCTGGCTTAGCTCCGTCCCCCCGACTGCTACGTCCACGCTCCGCGCGTTCGCGAGGCAATGGGCGGCGGTCAGCACGCTGTTCGGGTCGAGCAAGGTGCCATCACAAACGAAGGTGCTGCCATCGGTCGTTCCTATCGTCAGAGACGCCATGAAGCGATACGTGCCGTTGGGCACCGGCGTCCCGCCCACTATCTTGGGTTCGACGCCTCCCCGATTTGTCGCCTCACTCAGCTCGTGCCCAAAGGCGGGGCCGGTACTACGCTCCAGGGTTATCCGTTGTCCGTGTCCTCTCTGCTCGTCCGCCCGCGCCGGGTCATCCCATCGCGCCAACGCCAGTAAAGAGATCAGTGAAGCGCCGAGCGCCACCAGTAGAACGAGCCACAATCGGCCCCTACCCCGACCCGAGCCGTGTATCGACATGTACACTTCCTCCTTCCTGTATGGGGGGTCGCCAGTTGCGTCCCGAAGCTCCTCCCTGGCAGTAGTCGGTGACGGTAGTCGGTCGCGCCAGCGGCTCCGCACGTCCCTTTCGGGTGCCCCCTCTACCTTCTTCGCTGCAGCCCCCGCGTCCACGGCCCGGCCCGTGGTCTCCTCTAACTGCTCCCTCATCGCCTTCAACAACCGCAAGCTCTTTTCGTCCACACTACCGTCCCAGCATCCAACGCTACCAGGATCGGTGTTGTGTCGTCTGTTGGCTCTCTGTGTCCGCCTGAGCGTCTCCAGTGCCCCGGTCGGGGGTATCATCGGTAGGGACGGAGCTCACATCCGATTCTTGCGCCTCTCTGGTCGGTGCCTCCAGCTCCTTGAGCCGGTCCGCGAACATGGCCGCGAGCTGCTGCTCGCGCTCGAGGGCCGTGTCCCGCCGGCGGATCTCCTCCGCACGCAGCTCCAGCTCCCTGTCCCGGGTGGCTATCACTCCCTGCAGGTAGGCCACCTGCTCGCGTAGGGTCTCTACGAGCTCTGTTTGGTCCAGTGTTTGGTCCTGACCCTGTGATGTAGGGTCAAGGTTGGGTCCTGTTTGGTCAGCCTGAAGCAGAACGTAAACCGTGCCCGTGCGGTCCGGGGGTTCTTTGACGGAATCGAGCTTTCCGCGCTTTATGCGGGTCCTCACGGCCTCCGCGGTGATGCCGAGGATCTCAGAGGCCTCAGCCACAGTGACGCGGAGTCGGTCCGGTCCGTGTTTGGTCGATGGCCGGTCCTCTCCCATGCGAGCATACTAACTCTTTCGGGATCCCGACGCAGGTCTGGGGTGGGAGCTTATCCCACCGATGTAGCCATCGTGATCATCGAAGACCAAGGAAAGCAGCGGTGCTCGACGCTGCCCCGCTCGGGGTTGGTAATCGAGAGGAGCACGCCCGGGTCGTCGGTCACTTCCAGGGTGCCTGCAGTCGCCCCCAATGACACGACGCCGCTACTCTCGACGTGGTGCTCCACCTCCACCGGCTCCCCGATCCACTATCCGCTGTGTCCGCGCATGCTCCATGCTGCCTCCTTCACCCGACGACCAACGCGGGGCATCATACGTCGTAGACGGGCCCGGACGCCATCAGAGGCCATCAGAGGATGTGTGCGGTCGCTCTGCCGTCCCGTGGGGCCTCGGGTGGGGCCGCGCCTCCGGGTTGGGAACGTATCGGGATCGGTCCGGTGCAGGGTTGTATGCGTATAAGACATATGTGGCATGGTGGGAAGAGATAGGCTTGCCGCCCGGCTACTGGCTCGAGTTTGACGCGGACTTGATCTTACTGCGGCGTCCGGACGCGGCTTGGTCGCCGCGTTCAGCGTCATGGGCGTCGATCCGGAGGAGATCTCCGTGGCGGCTTGGGAGGACGCCGCGTAGAAAGGGCCAAGAGGGCGAGACTTTCGCGTTGGACTTACGTACAGTAGAAGGGGAGCGCCCTGATAAGGACGCCCCACATTAGCCGGCGCTTTCGTTACCCCCTCCAGAGGGCGCCGGTTGCGCTTTCTAGCATCTTCGCAGCTCGAACGCCAGGGTGCGCGTTCATCAAAGGAAAACCCCCAGCGTCGCAGCGGCACCGAGGGTAAGCAAAAAAGAGTTTCTGTTGGTCCTACTTCGCGCCGACCATCTCCTTGACCTTCTCGGTCAGCGGTTTGTCCTTCTCCGGCCCTTACCCTCTTCCTCCTCGCTCGGATGGTTTTTGCGCCAGGATTCTTTCAGCTGGTCGGAGCGGCGATCCCTCTTTTCGTCTTCTAGCCGGCGCTCGCGAGCCTTTTCGGTCCTCTCTCGCTCGTCTTCGTATCGGTCCGTCAAGCTGCTCCTCTCCTAATCCTTAGCGCCTCGTTTCTGCCCGCCCTGCGGTAAGCCCTCAGGGCCCCCATGTATGCAACCTCATCACCACGCATGGCGCCCTGGTGGGCGGCCTCCTCGTGCGGCTCAAGGACGCTCGTGTTCTCGAGGACCTCCGGAGCGTTGCGCCCCAGATAGCGGAGGGTGGCCGCGGCCTATTCGGCGGACCATTCCGTATCCCAAGGCTCGACGCCCACGGCCTTCCTGGCCATCTCCTGGCCATCACGCGGCCCCCTCTCCCGGAGCGAAGATAAATCGCTCGTTCTCGAACTCTGCCAGCCTCTCGACCCTGTATCCCAGGGTCTCGACGACGGGTGGGATCGTTAGCGGGTCGCCCTCGTCGCGCCAGAGGTCCTGCAGGAGGCCGAGGCGGATCCGGTGCAGCGTGCGGAGACGATCACGGACGAAGGCCTCCGCCCGGAGCTGCTCCTCCGACTTCGCAGCCGCGGCGACACGCTCGGCCGCCGCTGTGAGCCCAGCCCGCCGCTGCTCGTGGCTGCGTTCTATGGCCCGTATTCCGGCAGCGCTCGGCTTCGAGACAAGCTTCTTGTCGCGGTTGTGGTAGGCGCGGCTCCTATCGCGATAACGGCGGAGGGCCAACTCCTCGGCCTCAAGCTCCTCGCCCGCCTCGCGAGCCTCCTCGAGCCGATCCAACCAGTTATCGGCGAGTGTCACCAGGTCCCCCTCGACGGCGATGATGCCGGCCTCTTCGAGCCATACCAGAAGGCCGTCTCGGCCCTTCGCCGTCCTCTTCCGCCGGACTAAGTCGCGGGTACGGGCGATGTGCAGTATCCTGCACAGTTCGGCTAGGGTGCATCTACCGCCGGCTGCCTCAACGGCGTCAATGACAGCCCCGCGCCTCTTTCCGAGGCGGGCCACCGCAGGCCGGGCCTTCGGCGGCTTCGATTCGCGCACCTTTCGGGTGTCGGAGACGGTCCCGCGCTTGGGCTTGGATCCCGGCGAAGACCACATCAGCCGGGGGGAGCGCGGGTGTAAAGTGCGCGGGGACTCATCCCTTGCCCCTTGGCTCGTAGTCTCCGCTGGCGTGGCCTTCTCTCCATACTGCTTTACACCCGCGCTCACGACTGAGCGGAAGACGAACGCGCCGAGCTTGTCGGCCACGCGCCCCTCATTGTTCCGCTCGAAGAACCCCATCTGTTCTAGCCGTGTCACCGACTTGCCCATCGTGCGCGAGCTACTGATCTTCGCCCCCAGCATGAGCGGGCCCCAAGCCTTCACCACCCACAGGTCGCCGCCTATTACCTTGCCGTGCTTGCGTGCGGCCTCTATGACCTTGAGGGCGAGATCTCGGTCCGTGTGGCCGCCCTGGCCGGTCCAGGGCGTCGCCCACCACCTGCGCCATAGGACCTCTATGGCCCGCCGCAGCTTCTGGTCGCGCGTCAGCCTTACTCGCTCAAGGACAGCCTCGTCGTATGGCCTGGTGAGCAGTTCGAGTTCCTTAACCGTGCCGCCGTTGGCGAAGAAGTCATCGAGACCCTGTTTGCTGCCGTCGGGTGCCGGTGGCAGCAGGGTGATAAACACCTTGGCACCCTCCGCCCTCAGCAGCCGCGCCAGCTTATCGGCCGCGAGCTGCACGTACTCGTTGGTCTCTATGTCCGAGTCGTAGCAGATGGAGTATTCTTCGCCCTCGAGCGGAAGCTCGTACCAGTCGTCTATGAGCGCCGCGCCCTTTTTGCGTTGGCCGTTGAACACGCCCGATTGGCCGACCATGAGCAAGCCGTGGCTCACGCCGGCGTCTACCTTTTTCTCGCCCTCGGTCGCGTAGCGACGTCCACCGGGTTGCCTGATGCGCTGGTGTTGGCGCGGGTGAACGTCCAGGCGGTTGGCGTGCCCCTTGGGTTGCATGTACCTCGGGAACCGCCCGGGGTTATCCAGACGAAGGCGGTAGAAGATGCCGCCATCGAGGGTATGGACCGGAAGCACCATGCCGGGCTGCTTGGGAAGCCAGCCGTGGTCTTGCGGGACGTCCCTACCGCGCGTCGCAGTGAACGTTTCCCGCTCCGCGGTCACGCTAGGGTCTATGGCCGATTCCTCGTAGAGCGTCCGGCCATGTGAACCGGATAGCATGCACGATCCACGTTTCGGGTAGACTGTCACCAGCGCACCCCCTGGAACTTCAGTTGGGCGTGGTGCGTGGTGCGGGGGTCAGGGTTGAGCTTGGCGGCAGGTCCTGATCCCCCTCTCTTTGCTTCGGATTGCCCGTAGAGCCGGGCGCTGCATTCGTGTACAATCACGTCAACAGATCCTTTCTTGTTGGGGTGGGTCTGATTGGTCGGAGCGTGTTGGTCGCACGCCCTTTTCTTACACCGTTCAACGGGCCCTCTCTCCAGCTTCGGTCTTCGTCCTTTGTGCCGCCGCTTTCACGCGCGGCAGCGCCTCTTCGACCCTTGCGTAGAAAGCGTTAAGGTCCATAGCCAGGAACGCCACCTCTTTAGCGGTCTCCTCGTCAGGCAGCGTGACGTTCTCCAAGAGCTCACTTAGGACAACCCCGTAGTCGGCCAGGATTTGGGCTATTCGCACCAGCCATTGCAGGTCTCCGTTCTTTTCCCGCTCTTCCAATTCTGGCCCCCATACTTCGGCGAGTCGCGCCCCCATCTTCGCGTGGCTTTGGGCCACCTCCCAAGATAATTTTGGGCGTCTCTCTGGCAGCTCACCCGACCAAAGAGACGCTTGCGCTTTTGGGAAGAAGTCGGCCACTCCCACACCCAGCGCGTCGGATAGCTTCTCCAGCGTTTCGACGTTCGGCGAGCGTCGGCCGCGCTCGATCTGGTTTATGGTGGCCTTGTTGACGCCCGAGGCGTCCGCGAGCCCCTGCTGGCTCAGGCCGCACTCCTCACGTATTCGAGTCAGTTCTCGCATGGGTTTCGCTTCGTCCATAACCCTCCCTGAGACCATTTGCGAGAATATTGCCGGAAAGGTTAGGTAAACGCAAACAATGGTCTGGAGCTGTGGGTTAGGTATGCTCGACTAGTTCGGCGGGATCTACCCCGAGCGCCTGAGCGAGTTTGCGCCGTGTCGAAGGTCTGGGCTCGGCATTGTTGCGCTCGATGCATGAGAGCGCCGCAACGGTGATGCCCACCTGCATGGTCCGGAGCACGCAGGCCGCGGCCGTGATGGAGAAGCCGGAGAAGGGACGCGCCTTGATCGTCTTCCGCAGCGAGGAGGAGGCGGAGAAGTACCGCTCCGACACGGGCAAGCATCCGGCATCGGACGGGTGGGGTCCCGCTGCCCTGGACCTCGAGGACCTCGCAAACGTCCTCGAGATGCACGACTGCACGCACGTCGCCATGCCGGAGGAGTGGATCGGCGGAGAAGGAGGCGTGGACTTCTTCGAGGCCGCTGCCTTTATCGGGATGCTCCAGGAGAGCGCGCCAGCCTAGCCCTCGGGGTACCGACCGCGGAAAGGCCGGGACACCCGAAGGATACCCTGGCCTTTCCGCCGTCGAGCTCATGGGCGAGGAACAGCCCTTAGCTTCAGCACGCGTATTTAACCGTAGCGAAACGACCAGGCCGAGGTTCTCGGGTTCCGGCCTTTGCTCTGCCAGGGATCTAACATCGTAAGGCGTGTAACTTTTCGCTTGCCCAAAGGGTCTACACAATTGAAGCTGCGGGAGTGGCCACGATCCCCCCTCCTGACCCCTCCCGCGTCTTCTCTCTGTGGCCGCGCCTCGCATCCCATCGCATCAGGCGCGGCCTTCACCTTGTCCTCGTCCTACGCTGCGCGGTCTTTCTTATGTACGACAGGGCCACAAGCTTGCTGAGTCTTTACATAAGTGACCGATAATACCTGCCCGTATTATGTATGACCCTTCGTAGGGTAGGCGCTCTAGACCGGGGCGATCGCACCGTGCGCCCCAATTCGGTAGGGATGCACACCGCGTTTCGAAGAACCGGGAGAGGCCGATAACACCACCCGGATCTTGAGGGTTGACGCGTCCGTGCGGGCGAGGCTATCATGCTGCGTTCGTAAAGAGAGCGGTGGCCGCGGAACGGATGAGTCCCGGCAACGGTAGGGAGGATACAAGGTGAGGCGAACGGCACTATTGCTTGCGGTGATAGCCGCGGCGCTGGTCGTGGCCAGCGGGGTGGCCCTGGCGAGAGACTTTGTCGGCACCGACCGCAGCGAGAGGATCGAGGGCACCGATTCCGCCGACACCATCGAC
>DATDKB010000110.1:0-12693 GCA_036520255.1 Rubrobacter sp.
GTCGGCGAGTGCCCTCAACGACACCCGTGGCTCGTTGGATAAAGGGTGCGTGTCCGGCAAAGCTGCGACGAAAGCCTCCCGCGAGACGGACCTGGATTCCAGAGACTCTTCTTCGAACGGAAGGTACAGGAAGCCCACGTCGACTCGCCCGTCGCCCAGCGCCCTGAGCAGGCGGTCCGGGTCCACCTCCCGCAGCAGTAGCTCGACGCTCGGAAATCTCTCACCAAAAGCCCGCAGGATGGGAGGCAAGACCCGATTGGCGGCCGAAGGCACGAACCCTACCGCCAGCCGCCCCACCTCGCCCTGGCCGACGCGGCGAACCACGCTCGCCGTTTGCTCGGCGTGGACAAGGAGGCTCCGCGCCTCAACCAGGAGCAAGCGCCCGGCGTCGGTCAGCCGTACGCTGCGCTTCGTGCGGTGGAAGAGTCGCACCCCGAGCTCCTCCTCGAGGCGTTTGATCTGGTAGCTCAAAGGGGGTTGCGCCATGCGCAGCCGCTCGGCCGCCCGGCTGAAGTTCAACTCCTCCGCAACGGCTACGAAGTAACGCAAGCGCTGGAAGTTCATCGGCTTCTTATACACGCCTTGTATCAGTCGGTCAACAAGAAGTATTGGACGTATCAGTCGCGAGCGCTCAGAATAGTAAGTAGAAAGGGGTAGAAGGAGGTTTCGCAGATGGTAGAGGTTCCGCGCATGGACGGCCTGTCGAGTGGACGGATAAGGAGCAAGGTCATCTCCGTGGAGGAGGCTGTTGCGCTCGTTGAGCCAGGAAGTACCGTGATGGTCGGGGGCTTCGGTCTTGTGGGGTCGCCGCTGACAATTCTCGATGCGCTTCTCACTTCCGAGAACGCCACGGACCTGACCACGATCAGCAACAACGTCGGCGAGCCAGGCAAGGGGTTGGGCCGTCTCCTACTTGGAGGCAGGATACGGCGGGCGATCGGGTCCTACTTCACGAGCAACCCCGACGTGATGGAGCGTCACCGTAGCGGTGAACTCGTGACCAGCCTCGTGCCTCAGGGGACGCTGGCCGAGGCCATCCGCGCAGGCGGTGCTGGGCTAGGCGGGTTCTACACCAAGACAGGGGTCGGGACAGATCTCGCCGAGGGCAGGGAGGTGCGCGAGATCGACGGCGAGTCCTACCTCTTCGAGAAGCCGCTACGAGCGGATATAGCTTTGATCCGGGCGCGCAAGGCGGATACTCTGGGAAACCTAACCTACTACAAGACGGCGCGAAACTTCAACCCGGACATGGCTACCGCCGCCGACATCGTCGTCGCGGAGGTTGACGAGATCGTCGAGGCGGGCGCCCTGGACCCTGAGCACGTGGTGACGCCGCACCCGTACGTGGACTATGTGGTGCAGGCGGAGATCAGGCTCGGGAAGGGTGACGAACCGCTTCTAGACCGGGCAGGAGGTGGATAGACTTGAGCGAAGTCACGCACGACATCGCCCGCAGGGTAGCCCAGCACCTCGGGCCTGGGGATATGATCAACCTCGGCATCGGCCTCCCGACACTCGTGGCCGATTACGTGCCAGAAGGCGTCAAGGTCTTCTTGCATACGGAGAACGGCATGGTCGGAGCAGGCCCCACCCCGGAGCCCGAGAAGGTGGACCCGGAGCTGATCAATGCCGGGAAGCTGCCAGTCACGGAGGACGTCGGCGCCGCCTACTTCTCGAGCTCTGAGTCTTTCGCCATGATCCGGGGCGGCCACGTCTCCGTCGCCGTGCTCGGGGTGCTCCAGGTGGACCAGCTGGGGCGTATAGCCAACTGGGCCATCCCGGGCAAGCCAATCCTGGGCGTAGGCGGGGCGATGGACCTGCTCGTGGGCGCGAAGACAGTAATCGTGGCGACCACGCACCTGACAAGGAAGGGAGAGCCAAAGATCGTCGAGGAGTGCTCGTTTCCGCTCACAGGTGCCCGCCCGGCGGATCTGATCGTCACCGAGCACGCGACCTTCTCCGTCGATCAAGACGGCCTCGTACTTGAGGAGGTCGCGCCAGACTCGACCTATGATTGGGTGCGCTCCCACACACATACGCCCTTTCGCAACTCCGCGGCGCTCGAAGTCGTCTAGCAAAGAGCATGAGGGAGAGACGCGAGAGCAGGAGGCACTTCATCTAAGATGCGGCTGGAGTAGGTTCCTTGAACCCAGAGCACGGAGGACAACTTTGGAAGAGTTGAGCGAGGAGATGGTCCCGGCGGAGGCTCCTGCTGTCACCTACCGGCGCTACCTTGAGAACGGGAGGCTTGGCTACCAGCACTGCGGTGATTGCTTGGCTACAGTCTTCTACCCGCGCGTGCTGTGCCCGGTCTGCGGGAGCAAGGCGCTGGAATGGCGCGAGAGCGCGGGGCGGGGAACGGTCTACGCGACCACTGCCATGTACAGCCGCAATCGAGATCCCCGCAACGTCGTCCTCGTCGACCTCGACGAGGGTTTCCGTATGATGAGCCGGGTCGAGGACGTCCCTGCCGAGGAGGTCGAGATCGGGACGAGGGTGCGCTTCGAGGTGCGACAAGGTGAGGAAGACGAGCCCGTGGCTGTCTTCGTGCGGGAGAAGAGTTGAGCACCCGGGGCAAGGCCGCGATAGTCGGGGCGGCCGAGTCGGACCTCGGGGAGGTCGGGCCGGGATTCACGCCGCTGGATCTCATCGGGCAGGCGACGGAGCTCGCGCTCGCCGACGCCGGTCTGGAGAAAAGCGATGTCGATGGGCTCTTCAGCGCTTCAGTCTACTACCAGATGCCGACGCTCTCTGCCGGCGAGTACCTCGGCATCCGCCCCCGCTACTCCGACGCAACGATGATGGGTGGCAGCTCGTTCGTCTCGCACCTGCTGCACGCGACAGCGGCAATCGAGTCAGGACTCTGCGAAGTAGCCTTGATCACCTACGGCTCCACCCAGCTCTCCGAAGGTGGTTTCCGTGGGGTGAGCGACCCGCCCGAACCCTACGAGACCCCCTACGGGCCTCGCTACCCGGTAAGCATGTACGCCCTGGCCACCTCCCGGCACATGTACGAGTACGGCACCACGCGCGGGCAGCTCGCCGAGGTCGCCGTCGCCGCCAGAGAGTGGGCCAAACTGAACCCCAAGGCCTTCAAGCGCGAGGACCTGAACGTCGAAGACGTGCTGGCCTCGCGGATGGTCTCTTCACCGCTTAGCATCCTGGATTGCTGCCTGGTTACGGATGGTGGCGGAGCGCTGCTGGTAACCTCTGCCGAGCGCGCGAAGGACCTGCGCAAGCCTTCCGTCTACCTGCTCGGCGCGGGGGAGGCTCACTGGCACCGCAACATCTCCCAGATGCCGAATCTCACGGTTACTGCCGCAGCCGACTCAGGAAGGCGGGCCTACGAGATGGCGGGCGTACGGCCCGAGGAAGTGGACGTGGTGATGCTCTACGACGCTTTCACCATCAACCCGATACTGTTCCTCGAAGACCTCGGGTTCTGCGAGCAGGGCGAGGGAGGGTCGTTTGTGAAGGACGGCAGGATAGCTCCCGGAGGGGAACTTCCGGTCAACACCAACGGCGGCGGGCTCTCCTACAACCACCCGGGAATGTACGGGCTGCTCCTTGTGATCGAGGCCGTGAGACAGCTTCGCGGGGAGTGCGGCGAGCGGCAGGTAGGTGGCGCCGAGGTCGCCCTCGCCCACGGCAACGGCGGTGTGCTCTCAAGCCAGGTGACGGCCGTCCTGGGCACGGAGAGCGTTCTGTAAAGGAGAACCCATGGGCGAAACCAAATATGGCGTGAGGGTCGACTGGAAAGCTCTACGAGATTTCTGCGAGGAGGTCCTCCGAGCCGCCGGTGTCCCTGGAAACGACGCCAGGATCGTAGCATCCTCGCTGGTGGACGCAGACCTTTCGGGCATGAAGTCGCACGGCGTGACCAGGCTGAACGATTACCTGCTCCGGATGGAGCAGAGTCTGATGACCCCGGCGACGAAGATAGACGTCCTGCGCGAGACGCCTTCCACGGCGCTACTCGACGCCAACGACGGCTGGGGGCAGGTGGCCTCAGAGAAGGCTGTCGAGCTGGTGGTCGAGAAGGCCAGGGAGGTCGGCAGCGCCTGGGTGGGCGTCCGCAACTCGAACCACAACGGGACCGCTGGCTACTGGACCATGAAGATCGCTCGCGAGGGCATGGTCGGCATTTGTGCGATGAACACCTCTCCCGTCATGGCCGCCCACGGCTCCAAAC
This sequence comes from Rubrobacter sp., assembly GCA_036520255.1. GTDB lineage: Bacteria > Actinomycetota > Rubrobacteria > Rubrobacterales > Rubrobacteraceae > Rubrobacter_D. Next base: position 4,193 of record DATDKB010000110.1, read on the forward strand.
GGCCCACGCTCGGGACCAATCCTCTCTCCATCGCCGTGCCTTCGAGCTCGGGACGTCTCATCGTTCTGGACATGGCGACGAGCAACCAGGCGCGAGGTAAGATCATCCTCGCTGCCAAGAACAACGACCCCATCCCCGAGGGATGGGCGATCACCAGCGAAGGTCTGCCCACCACAGACGCGAAAGAGGCCCTCAAGGGGAGCGTCTTGCCCCTGGGCGGCCCGAAGGGTTCTGGCCTGGCCATCATGCTCGACATACTGACGGGTGTCCTGACCGGGGCGGAGTTCGGGGCGAAGATGCCTCGCATGTACGACGATCCACAACCCCAGCGCGTCGGGCACACGTTCTCTGCTATCTCCATCGAGGCCTTTATGCCCATGACCGAGTTCCTCTCTCGCATGGACGAGAAGGAACAGGAGACTAGAGAGGGGCCTCCAGCCCCCGGTTTCGAGCATGTCTCGATGCCAGGAGACGGCACGCACGAGAGGATGGCCATGCACCGCGAGAGCGGCATCCCGCTCACGCACGAGGTCTACGCCGACCTTCTCGCTGCCGCCGAGCGTTACGGCGTCTCCCCCGACAGACTAGAGTCGGGAAGCGAAAGTACGCAACGATGAGCGTGCAGGCACGATCAGCCGAACTGAGCCGTCCGCTGAGCATGAGAGCATGCCCACTCTACACAAGCATGCTTATACAAAGATTGTGTGACTAGACCAAAAAAGGGTATTGGACGTATTAAACGGACGTGGCCATAATAGCGAGTAGGGGCAAGGCGGGAAAGGAGAAACGGGCGTGGATCGCACGAAGGTGAGTAGTGAGAGGCTGCAGAAGGTCTTGCCGGATGCGCTCGCAGCCATACATGGGGTAATCGAGAGGCACCGGGTGACGGAGGAGGAGTGGTCCGCGGTGCTCGCTTTCCTCACCGAGGTCGGGAAGCACGACGAATTTGTCCTGCTCTCCGACGTCACCAAGACATCGGTGCTTGTGGATGCCATCTCCCAGGAAGGCGAGAGCGGCGTCACCCCGAGCGACGTGGAGGGACCTCTCTATAGGGAGAACCCACCCTGGCGTGAGAAGCCGGTGAAGATCTACGAGGAGTACGAAGGCGTCGAGAACGGGGACGTTCTCTTCGTCCAGGGCAGGGTCACCTCCGCGGACGGCAGCCCCATAAGCGACGCCGTCCTCGACATCTGGCAGACGGGTCCGGATGGCGGCTACGACATCTGGGACGAGAGGCAGCCGGACTACAACTTCAGGGGAAGGTTCGGCGTCGATGAGGACGGCAGCTACGAGTTTCAGACGATGGTGCCCAAGCCGTACACGGTCCCGACGGACGGGCCTGTGGGCAGGTTCCTCGAGGCTTCGGATCAGCACCCGTGGCGTCCGGCGCACATACATTTCAAGGTGGAGGCCGAAGGGCCCGAGCCGCTCATCACGCAGGTCTTCTTCCCTGATGATCCTTACCTGGAGAACGACACCATAGGAGCGGTCAAACCGGACCTCGTCAGGGCGCTGAGAAGGCACGAGAGCGACGAGGAACTGGCGCGACGCGGCCTCGACGCTCCGTTCTACACTTGCGAGTTCGACATAACGCTGAAGCCAGCGATGTCCGCCGCACGCGCCTGACACGATGCAGAAGGCGGCCGTCAGGCACGGCGAGCGATATCCAGAGGGTCGAAAGAACTGCTCATCGCGCGTACGAGCCAGGCGCGACGGGACCGCACAAGTAGTCACACGAAAGAAGGGTTAGAGCAAAGATGCCTGCACGAACGCTGCTCCGCGGTGGCCACATCGTCTCGATGGACCCGGATATAGGGGACATACCGGGCGGGGATGTGCTTATCGAGGATGAGGATATCGCCGAAGTCGCCCCTTCCATCGACGCCTCCGACTGCGAGGTCATCGACGCCTCGGGGGCGATCATCATCCCCGGCTTTATCGACTCGCACCGGCATACCTGGGAGACGGTGGTCCGCGGCATCGCGCCTGACGTTACGCTCGACGGGTACTTCGCGCTAATTTTGGACCAACTGGCGCCGGCCTATCGTCCTGAGGATGTCTACGCAGGCAACCTTCTCGGCACGCTCGAGGCGATCGACGCCGGCGTGACGACGCTCCTCGACTGGTCGCACATCAACAACACGCCCGACCACCCGGACGAGGCGATCCGGGCCCTCTCGGAGTGCGGCATACGAGCCGTGTACTGCTACGGCAACCCCAACACTTCGCTCGCCGACTGGTGGTTCAACAGCGTCCTTGAGTCGCCGGAGGACATCCGCCGCATCAGGGACACCTACTTCCCTTCCGACGACGGGCTCATGACCCTCGCCATGGGCACAAGGGGTCCAGGGTTCTGCGTTCCAGAGGTGGTCAGGCACGATTGGGAGCTCGCCAGGGACATCGGCGTGCCCATCAGCGTGCACGTCGGGATGGGCAACGTCGCCGGACGCTTCAGGATGGTCGAGCAGCTGCACGACCTAGATCTGCTAGGTCCCGACACCACCTACATTCACTGCAACCATCTGACCGACAGGGAGTTCCAGCTTATCGCGGACACCGGCGGGACCACCTCGATCGCTCCGATGGTCGAGATGACGATGGGACACGGCATACCCCCGACCGGGGAGCTGCTGGAGCACGGGTTGCGTCCAAGCCTCAGCTGCGACGTCGTGACGAGCGTGCCAGGCGACCCGTTTACGCAGATGAGGTTCCTATTCGCGGCTGAACGGATGAGGGTGCACGAGCGCGTCTTCGACCAGGAACTCGAAGAGGTTCCACCGCTGCTATCTTCGCGGGACGCTCTCGAGTTCGCAACTATCGACGGTGCCCGTGTGTGCGGGCTCGCCGACAGGACAGGTTCGCTCACGCCAGGCAAGAAGGCGGATATCGTGATGCTCGACATCGAGCGCGTCAACGCGGCGCCCGTCATCGACCCTGTGGGAACGGTTGTCTGCAGCATGGACACATCGAACGTGAACTCCGTATGGGTCAACGGCCGCGCCCTCAAGCGCGATGGACAGCTCGTTGGGGCCGACCTCGAGCGGGCGCGTCGGCTGGCCGAGGACTCGCGGGATTTCCTCGTGACGCATACCGAGCGCTCCGCACACTGGGCCACACCACGGACCACCAGCGGGACGGCGTGAGGCGTCGCCGGACCCTGATACCCGAGCGTGAGGAGCCGACGTGGAGAATCCTGGCGGACACCGGCGTCCTCGCCAACGACAAGATCTAGTTGGACCGTGGTGCTCAAAGGCTGAGCTTTACCCGAGGGTGCATTAGCCTGCGGAGGCGCTCGCTTGAACGCCAACCCTTCCTTTGAGGTGCTCTGACCTCCCAAGGGGACCGCAGAGCACCCGCGGAGCCTTCGGATCAGGCCGGTTCGGGAGAACGCGGTCGGTAGGTGGCCAGATTCCTTTGAGAGCTCATGGAGGTGTTTCGCAAAATGAAAGCCGTCCTGATCGAACGATTCGGGGATCCTTCGGAGCTCCGACCCGTGGAGGTTCCGAGACCGGATACTGGGGAAGGCGAGGTCCTCATCGAGGTCCACGCCGCCGCCGTAAACCGCAGCGACGCGCTGAACGCACGAGGCTCATTCCCTTTTACCACCCTGCCACGCATACTGGGACGCGACTTCGCCGGAGTCGTCGTTGAAGGGCTGCAGGAGCTCGTCGGGCAGGAGGTCTGGGGCACGGGTGGTGGTGAGCTCGGGTTCGTCCGCGACGGGTCTCATGCCACGTACCTCGCCGTCTCCAGGAACGCCGTAGCGCCAAAATCCGGCACGCTCTCCCTGGAGGAGGCGGGCGCATCGGGCCTCGCCTACGTCACGGCCGGGTCTGCGCTGCTCGAGTTAGGCGGCGTCTCGGCCGGGGAGACGATCCTCGTCACCGGCGCCGCCGGCGGCGTGGGGAGCGCGGCGGTGATGATCGCCCGCTGGAAGGGTGCCCGCGTCATAGGGGCGATCAAGGACGAGTCGGAGGGCGCGATGGCGGAGCGGGCGGGCGTCGAGGTCATCATCGATACCTCAAGCGAAGAAGTGACAGACACCGTCCTGGCGGCCACGGATGGACGAGGGGTGGATCTCGTCCTGGACGCCGTCGGGGGACCTCTGTTCGAACCAGCCCTAAGCAGCCTCGGCGAGAATGGGCGCATGGTAGTTATAACGACGACTCCCGATAGGCAGCAGGTCTCCTTCAACCTGCTCGATTTCTACCGCAAAGGACTGCGCCTCCTCGGCCTGATGACGTCATTTCTGAATGCCGAAGAGAGTGCTGCCGTGCTGAGGGACCTGGGGCCTGGCTTCGACGAAGGGGCCCTGCGTGCGCCTGCGATCGCCGAACGTTACCCACTAGAGCAGGCGGGAACTGCCTACGCGCGGGTCGAGAGCGGCGAGGTAGCTGGCAGGGTGCTGCTCGTTATGGGCTGAATGTTGGCGATCTCGGAGACGCTCTGACGAGCCACGCTGGCGCATCGGGAAGAGAGGAGAACCGTGCAGATAAGAAACGTCGGGGACGTGGACGCGCAGGTGATGACCAAGTCCGACCAGGAGGGCCTGATCGTCAGGAACGTCGTCAACAAGACCAATATTGGGGGACGCAAGATCATCCTGCTCTCTTCCGAGATCCCGTCCGGCAAAGTACACCTGCTGCACAGGCACCCCAACGCGGAGCAGATCATGTACGTGCTTCAGGGCTCGTGCCTCGCCCTCTCCGAAGGCGAGCCGGTGCGCCTGAAGGAGGGCGACGCGGTATTCATAGCCCAGGGCGAGTGGCACGGCGTTCGCAACGACACCGACCGGCCAGCCGTAACGCTCGTGATCTACGCCGGTGCCGGAACCCTGGAGGAGGCCGGCTACGAGGAGCACCCGCGGCAGTTCGAACAGGATTGAACTCAGGAACTACGCATCATCGAGCTGTCAGATCCACCTTCGGCGCCCGATGACGTAGTCCTCTTGTCTTCTATCGGAGCGGCGGTGGACGGTGCGTTTGTCGTCCGGCCGGACGCCGCGTAATACACGACGCCGCTGACGCTCGTCGACCTGCTGGCGACGGTCACGTTGCTCTGTCCTCTGAGCCCTCCTCGACGAGGGTGAGCAGAGCCGAGTGATCCCAGTCGCCTTTTCCCTTGGCCTCCAGGACCCCGAACATCTGGTCCACGAGCGCCGTGACGGGGAGCGTCACTCCGTACTCCCTGCCCGCCGCGAGCGCTATCCCCAGATCCTTGTGGTGGTACTCGACCTTGCCCCCTGAGGTGAAGTCGTGCGATAAGTACTTTTCGCCCTTGACCTCCAGGACCTTGTTGGCCGCGAGACCCCGTGAGAGCATCTCGACGACGCGCTCGGGGCCACTCCAGCCTTCGAGCCGAGGACGAGAGCCTCGGCGACCGCCTCGATGACGAGCGCAACCATTATCTGGTTGCAGGCCTTAACCACCTGACCGGTGTCCGTCTCTCCGACGTGGACGACCGTCTTGCCCATTACCTCTTCGAGAGGTCTCGCCCTCTCGAAGTCGCCCTCTTCTCCGCCGACCATGATCGAGAGCGTACCGTCCCTGGCCCCGAGGTCCCCTCCCGAAACGGGTGCGTCCAGCATCCCCACGCACCTCTCTCTGGCGGTGTGGGCTAGCTCCCTGGCGAGGACCGGCGAGGAGGTGCTCATGTCGACGATGAGAGATCCCCTTACTGTCCCCTCCAGCAAGCCGCCTTCTCCGGCGAGCACCTCCTCGACCTCCGGTGGTCCGGGGAGCATAGTGATGATAATGGCGCTATTCTCCGCGACCTCCCTTGGCGAATCGGCGACGGACGCCCCGCGCGCCACGAGCTGTTTCGCCTTATTTCTGGTGCGATTGTGGACCACGAGCTCATGGCCCGCCTCCAGAAGGTTGCCCGCCATGGACGCGCCCATGATCCCAAGCCCCACGAACCCCACCTTCTCCACCATCGATCTCCTTTTTTCGACGAGACCTACGCGTTCGGGAAGGTTAGACCATATTGCCAGACGCCCGGGCGAAGTGCTCGACCGATTCCCGCAGACCGTAGTTGACGAAGGTTGAGCTGCGCCCTGTGCCTTGACGAGCTACGCCTCCGTCTTCAGACTGATGGACTGCTCTTCCTCAGCGCCTCTCTGCATCTGGCTTGCGAAAGGATCCGGCGTCACAGGATCCACAGAGTGCTGATAGCATCCGATCTATGCCGAATTCGCGAGCCCTTTCGACTGAGGTTAGCGCTTCGAGTGTACTCGTCAAGCCTTTGTATCCCTGCATCCTGCTCGCCGATTGGCTCCTCGTAGAAGGCGAGCAAGCGGTCCAGCTCGGAGCGGTCAGGTGGACAGTTCCCAGGCGTAGCGTCGCGGGCAGCGTCGCCGACGCGGCGGTGCGCGTAGGGGCTTAGTGCTGGCTCATGCGGATGCCCACTGCAGCAGCTCGTCGCGGTGGGCTTCGAACACCTCCCGCAGCGAGCGCGGTGGGCGACCGGTAAGGTTCTCGACCGCGCTGGAAGCCTCACCGAGGTAGCCCTCGCGGATCGCTCTCCCGTACGAGGCAAGCTCGAGACCCACCGGCTCGGGTATGCCGGCCGCGGTGAGACCCTGGACGAACGCTTCGTCGTCTACGGCTACAGCCTCGACTGGCCATCCGGATACCTCGCTCAACAACGCCGCTACATCGTCCTGGCTGAGCGGTTCCGGCCCGGCGATATCGTAGGCTTTATCCTCGTGGTGGTCGGTAGTGAGTATGGCAGCGGCTGCTGCGGCGCAGTCCTCGCGCGAGACGTAGGCAATTCTCCCGTCCCCGCTATTATGGACGAGCCGGCCCGTGGCGATCACCTGCGCGCCGGCAGGAACCTGATACTCGGCGTAGAAGGAGTTGCGCAGCGTGGTCCAAGCGAGGCCGCTGTCGCGCAGGGCCATTTCGGTGTCCCGGTGACTGGGGGTGATGACGGCCGGGTTATCCTCCACTGGGTTGAGGTAGGACGTGTAGGCCACGTGACGCATGTTTGCCACCCTGGCTGCCTCAATGGCGGCGCGGTGCTGGGCTGTGCGACGGCCAAGGTCGTCGGTGCTGATCAGCAACAACCTCTCTCCGCCTGCGAACGCCTCGGCGAGTGTCTCGGGCCGGTCGAAGTCGGCATGCCGGACCGCCGCCCCGCGCTCGGCTAAGTCAGAGAGCGCCTCGGGGTGGCGCGTCGTGAGGATGACCTCGGGGGCCGGGACGCGATCTAGGACCAAGTTGGCAGTCAAGCGACCGAGTTGGCCAGATGCTCCGGTGATGACGATGCTCATAGAGTCTGCCCTTCTTAAGATTCTGTGTCCCGCTGGTCGCCTAGCCGATGGGCTCTCAGGCGCTCCGGAAGTGTACACCGAGTGGCTGCTGGAGCGCGTCGTCTGTTGGGCACAGTGATCGGGCCACGGTCCGTGCCTCAGGATTTGCTCGTGAGTTCGTGGGCTGAGCGGTACGTCGAATGCGTAGGGGATTGTAGGGCCTAAAACGATTCTTCCTTGCTTATCATCTACTTACCAGCTCGTCATGGCAGGCGAGGATAAGCATCACCATTATAGTAGAGCGAGGTAGGGGAGGTGGAGGTTAGAGTTACTTCGGACCTATTCACTAGGGTGCGGTGGGGCAGAAGTTCGCTAGTCAATCGCATAAGGTAAAGTCTGCCGATTTGGGCTGCGAAGGACTAGAAATGAGTGAGACCGTTAGGCGGATGCGAGAGTGTCATTGATACCGCTCTGACACCACCGGGAACGCAATACGGTGCAACACACTGCAACTTGCAGCAGAGAATACCGCATAAATATGCGGGGTTTGCAACCCCCGGCAAACCTCAGCAACGCCTAATGGATAACGCGTAAAGAGATTAAGTCAGCGGTTCGAGTCCGCTCCTCGGCTCTCCATAAGTACTGCCATTTACAGTGAAGTTTGAGGATCTATAGGAACCCTTGTGAGGTAGCGGATTGTTATTGACACCACTCCGATCCTTGGACGCCCCGTTTGGGTTGTTCTGTTCGCGATGCTCCCGTTACGCTGCCCCGTCCGTTGGTACACTCGATGCTCACTGCGCCGAGGGGGGGCAGGTGTGGACGCCTGGCACGCGGCTTCTCCAGATTGCCGCCGGGTGCGTGGAGATGGCGCTCGAAGGGTTGAGGAGAAACGCGGTGCCGAACGGGATTCGTAAACAGGGGATGTCGGGTGGATAAAGACGTAGGTAAACTGGGGCAGACTCCGAAGGGGTCCTCTCGTGGCGGCTTGCGTCTTCTGCAGCTCGCAGCCTTCTTCAGTTCCTTCGACCGCTTCGCGATAGCCCCTATGCTCGTCACCATCGCCGCATCTCTCGGGACCTCGCTCGCGGGTATCACCGCGACGGCCAGCCTCTACTACTTGCTTTATGGGGCGATGCAGCCCGTGTGGGGGATGCTCTCCGACAGGCTCGGGCGAGTCAGGGTCATGCGCCTCACGCTCTTCGGGGCGGTGGTCGCAGGAGTGATCTCGGCGCTGGCCCCGAACCTG
>DATDKB010000111.1:0-5721 GCA_036520255.1 Rubrobacter sp.
CGTCTCGTCCGGCGGGGGGTCGTTCGGAGAGGGCCTGGGACCGGGGGGGCGTGGTAGCGGAGAAATCCCCGAACGTAGATCCCGCATCCTTCCAAACATCGTCGGAAGCGTCGGTGGAGCACAGCAATTTGTCGGCCGAGAAGACCCGTGCCACGGTGAAAGTGAAGAAAGCAGAACCGGTCGCTTCCCGGAGCCAGAAACCGAAAAAGGAAGACAAATCCGCTTCAAGAGAGAAAGATAGGCCCGCTCCGAAAGCCGACCATGCAACAGAGCAGGACGAGTCCGAGCTGCCCCAGAACACCTCGAGCGAGCCGCTCGACGTGCTGGTTCTGGGCGTAGATAAGAGTACTGGTCCGGAAGGGGGCGGGTCCTCGCGCTCCGATACGATGATGCTCGTTCGCGTAACGCCGGCCACGGGGGAGGTGGAGTTGCTCTCCGTCCCGCGCGACCTCTACGTCGAGGTCGAACCCAGGCAGAAAGACAAGGTCAACTCCGCCTACGCCTACGGGGGCGTCGACCAGGCTACGAACGTGATGGAGGGGACCACGGGCATCACGGTGGACAACTACGTGATCGTGGACTTCGAAGGCTTCAGGGAGGTCATCGACGCGATAGGCGGGGTGAAGGTGGACGTTGGGCACGGGGTGTTCCCCGAGCAGTGGCACATGGGTGAGGGAGTTCAGAGGCTCGGCGGCCGCAAGGCGCTCTTCTACGCCCGCTACAGGGGTACGCCAAGGACCGACCTCGACCGCATAGACCACCAGCAAAAGCTGCTGGCCGCCCTGCGCCGGCAGGCGTTCCGGTGGAACACCGTGACCAAACTGCCCGGCATCCTCAAGACCACGAACGAGAACGTCGACACAGACCTCGGCATCTGGCAGGCGATCCCGCTTGCCAGGGCGCTCATACTGCACGGCAGGGATGGCGAACTGATCAGCTCCGAGCTGCAGGGCTACCCGACGACCCTGGACGACGGGACGCAAGTACTCGTGCCCGAAGAAGACGCCAACGAGGCCATCTTGCAAGAGTTCCGCGAATAGCGGACCCCGCCCGCGATCCTACCGCCCTCCTGTATAATCGCCCGCGCGGCACGCTGCGACCAGCCCTGAAAGGAGTTCGCCAAGATGGCCCACCCCTGGCACGACGTCCCGATCGGGGACGCGGTCCCTGAAGAGTTCACGACCCTGATCGAGATCCCCAAGGGCTCGAAGGTCAAGTACGAGCTGGACAAGGAGACGGGGCTCTTGAAGGTCGACCGTATCCTGTACTCGTCGGTGATCTACCCGGCCAACTACGGCTTTATACCGAGAACACTGGGTGACGACGACGACCCGCTCGACGTGCTGGTCATGATGCAGGAACCAGTGCAACCCCTAAGCCTCCTCAGGGTGCGACCAATAGGGATGATGCACATGGTAGACGAGGGTGAGAAAGACGAGAAGATCATCTGCGTCCATCTGGAAGATCCGGAATACCGGGTCTACGAACACCACAGCGAGCTTCCCGAACACCGGCTGGCCGAGCTCAAGCGCTTTTTCCTGGACTACAAGGTGCTGGAAGGCAAGGAGGTGGCCGTCGGAGATTTCTCTGACCCTGACGAGGCCAAAGACGCCGTCAGGCACGCGATGCGCCTCTACGACGAACACTTCGCCCATGAAGGCCACACCTCAGGCGCGAAAGCAGACTGAGACCCGAGCGTAAAACCCCGGTCCCACCGGGCCACTACCTTCACGTCTGAGATGGGCCGCCGAGAAAGATCTTTCGAGGTGGCGGGTTTAAACGCGTCCTTTGCGGGCAAGAAGCGTCGCACGCAGTTGCCGACCGCAGAGTAGAGAGGAGCTTAGGTGGCGGAGCAGAGCACCGAGCAGACGATCAGGGTACGTCAGGTCACGGATGTCCAGTTCTCCTGGACGGAGGAAGGCCGCGGCGAGCACGGGGATTTCACGGTGCAGCTTATCCTGGACAACGGGGCCGAAGAGTATGTCCTGCAGCCCACCGCCGAGGACACTAAGGTTACGGTCGAACTATTGAAGCGGACAGACAAAGTCTACTTCGACCTCGATCGCAAGGTCCTAATACCAAGCAGCATCCCACTAGGGTAGTAAACGAGACACGTTCATAGGAGGAACAGAGTGACCGAAAACGCCGAGCAGAACATCATGGTCCGTCAGGTCACGGACATACACGCGAACTGGAGCGAGCAGGAGCGCGGGGGATCCGGCAAGTTCTCGTTCCAGCTCATCCTGGATAACGGTGCGGAGGAGTACGCCATCCGTCCCGATGCCGAAGACGCCGATGTACTGGTGGAACTCTTCGGCATGACCGACAAGATCTACTTCGACATGAGCAGGCAGGTGTTGATATTCGGCAGTATCCCGCTCGGGGGCTAGGTTTCAAGCTTCAGGAAACCGGTGTGAGGTCGGGATAAGTACGCCGATCCGAGCGCATGCTAGATAGGTTATGCAAGGAAATAGGGCCCCGACCGTGGGGCCCTATTTCCTTGCTAGCGAAAGGCTGGAACCTCGATGTGGGAATCTCGGCCCGGAAGCTCGGGCGGGTAACTAGACTACGTTCGAGTAGAACGAGCCTGGGCAAACAGTGGGGTAGCTTTTCGGGCTTGCTGATGCCCGAAACCTTATGCCTCGACGGGTGGGAGGTACGAACCGGACCTCCCACCCTCTGCTCTAAAACTCGAAAATGATGCGGGACCTGCGAGAGCGGCCGCGCCTGCGGAGCAGCAGCCAGAGCACGAGGCTTCCGCCGAGGACGAGCAGGCCGGTGCTGGAGGTAAGGAACGTGATGGCGCCGCTGTGAACGTCCGCGGCGGCGGGACGTTGCTGGACCTCCTCCGGGGTCGCCGTGCCCTCCATGATGTCCTTGAAGTTCCTGAGGTCCTGCTCCAGGTTCGCTTTCGGGCCGGAGGTCACCCTCGAGGCGGCCTCTCCTATCGCACCACCCGGCGTATCCCAGTAGTTCATCTGGACCTCGACGCGCGTGCGATCCGGCGCCACCTCTTTGAAGCGTACCTGGCCGGAGGTCTGCACATCACCGTCTTCGGAGTTCCACCCGATCGCCTCGTTGGGCTTGTTCTGGGTGGTCTTGGCGTCGAACTCCACCCTGTAACCCAGCGGCCCCTTGATAACCCAGTGGGTGGTGTCGGGCCCCGTCGGCCGCACCTCTTCGATGTTTTTCATGAAGTGCGGCAGGTTCTCCAGGGTGCTCCAGTATTCGTAGACCTGCTGGACCGGGGCCCCTACCTCTATGCTTGAATCAATCCGCTGCGGCATCTGTCCTCCCGTACCATTGACATTCGTCCGAACGCAATCTTTACCCCGCTCGTGAATGGATAAACCAGCGTGTCAGCATTTCAGCCCCTTAGCTTGTCAGCATTTCGGCTTGTCGCATGCGAAAAACCGGGCCCCATTCGAGATGGGACCCGGCGATATGTGTGACTTAGGGTTTCAACTTTAGGAGCTGAAACGCTGAAGTGCTGACCTCTGAAATGCTTTCTACGCGCTTCTCTTCTGATCCTCGTGCTTGCCTTCGGCGAACTCCTCGACGATCTTGGCGCAGAAGGCGGGCAGGTCGTCGGGGTTGCGGCTCGTGACGAGGCCCTGATCCGTAACGACCTCCTCGTCCACCCAGTTGCCACCCGCGTTGCGGATGTCGGTCTGGAGGGTCGGGTAGGACGTCAGCGTTCTGCCGCTGACCACACCGGCTTCGACGAGCGTCCAGGGGCCGTGGCAGATCACGCCAACGGGCTTGCCCTGTTCGAAGAAGGAGTGGATGAAGTTCACGGCGTCCTCGTCGCCACGCAGGTTGTCCGAGCCGACGGTGCCGCCGGGCACGATCAAGCCGTCGTACTCCGCAGCGGAGACCTCGGTAAACGTCTTCTCCACCGTGAACGACTCCCCGGGGTTGACGTCGCTGTTCATGGTCTGGGCGTCGCCCGTCTGTATGCCCACGACATCAACCGACGCGCCCTCGTCCTCGACCGCCTTCTTGGGCTCGGTAAACTCTACCTGCTCCGAGCCTACCGGCGCCAGAAGGATCGCGATTTTCTTGCCCTGCAATTCGTTAGCCATTGGGGTAATCCTTTCGATCTGTTTGACCGCTTAAAGTACCCATTAGAGGACCACCTTAAACCGCAAAGATGCCTTGATAAAGCCCCGGATCTCGCGTCACGAACTCCGGTGGTAAACCGCGTCCACCACTATCCGGCACTCTACAATTGGGGTGCTGCGGTTGGAGGCAAGGAGAGGAGGAGGCGTGGACGAGGGTTTAGAGGAATTCCTGGCGCGTTTCGACCCCGAAGTGCGCGACCTGGGGGGTACGGACCAGGTTCCTGATCGAAGAGGTCTACCCCGAAGTGGTCGAGGTGCCGTGGCCCTGACAGACCGAGGTCGGCTACGGCGTGGGCCCGAAGAAGGTGAGCGAGCACTTCTGCTACATAGCCTTCCACAAAGACCACATAAACCTTGGCTTCAACCAGGGCGCCGAACTTCCCGACCCGGCAGCGTTGCTAGAGGGTCCCGGCAAGACCCTGCGCCACACGAAGATCACCGGGCCCGAAAACCTCGAACAGCCAGCCCTTCGCAAGCTGCTGGAAGCGGCCGCACCCCACCGCCTGACGACCAGGCCGACAGGCTAGAGTTTGTCAGCTCTTCGGCCTTCCCGGTAGATAGAGTTCTCTGCGACGTAGGTTCGCGGTCGCTCTAGCTGACAGGCAAAGGTGTCATACCGAAGCCGGATGAACACTAACCGCATGGCGATGCAAGTCATTGCTCAAGGGACTTTTGCCATCGCCGTGGATTTCCGCTTTCGCGGGAACGACGTACAGGAGGGCTTCCGTATGCCCTCAGCCACAAGCGATTGCCTCTCAGACGGGTTTGGTATCAGCCTGAACGCGCTATCGAGCAATCGCTGAAGTGCTCTAACCTTGGGTCAACAATTCGGGGCCGTTAGGGCCGAGTATGAAGGTGTCTTCGGCCTTGGCGCCTTCGAGTGAGGGGTTCCAGGCGAAGGCCTGGCCTTCTCTTATCTCTTGTCGCGTGGAGGGGTTCGCGATGATCTCGCGCGAAGCGTAGCCGGTCATGCCTCCTTGATGGTGGTGCTTCCAGCCTTCTGGAAAGCCTGCCTCGGCGTAGAAGCGGCGGCAGTCATCGAAAGCCTGGGCAAGGGTGCGGCCCTCACGGGAGGCATCTTCCCTCATGCAGCGTAGGATCTCTTCGCAGGCTTCCTGGCGACGGACCGTCTCGGGGTCGGGGTCGTCGAAGTAGACCATCTGCGTGAGGTTGGCGAAGAGGCCGCCGCGCTCAGCGCAGGCGACGAGCATGGCCTGCCTTCCCAGCGGCCCGCCGTGCGGGATGGGATGCCTGTACCGCACGAGCCGCTCCCGGGACGCTGCCAACAGTACAGGGGTGTACATTCCTCGTTCCAGGCACGCAGCCGACAGGTCCGCCGCGACCCTGATCTCGTCGGTGTCTGGCGAGAGTGAGGATGCTACCTCAGACATCGCGAGGACCGTGTCCTCGCCCAGGCGCCTGTAGGCCCCAACCGCCTCCCCATCAAGAACGTAGCGAAGGGGCGCTATCTCCTCCGAAAGGTCCTGGCCATGACCGGATGGGCCGTCCATTCCCAGGCCTGTGCCGCCTGCCAGCTCTCGCAGGAGCGAGTCGGGGTCTTCGTGCCAGGGGTGTTCGATGACCTCCATCCCCGGCG
>DATDKB010000112.1:0-3237 GCA_036520255.1 Rubrobacter sp.
AAGAGAGCTTCGCCATGCAATACCCTTGCCACTCGCCGACCGAGAGGCGCTGGTTCGTGGGCAGCGTGGGGCGCTTGGCCGACGGCGATACGCCCCTAGCCCTCGTCGCCCACGAGAACGTGACCGGCCGCAGAGTTCGGCGCTAGCGAGGGCACTATAGCGGCGCGAACTTAGGAGAATTGCTCTTCTGCGCCGTTGGGTGGATACGGCCCGAATTTTAGGACACGGTGACGTCCACTTTCGATGAGTTGGGGAGCCACACTCATGCCACCGCCCCATGTAGCGGTCCAGTACGCGACTGTTTGTGGCCAGCTACTATGACCGTGAGCGGAGGTTGGAGGCGGAGGAGACGTGTCTAATTACGTGAAGCGACCGCTACTGGCTCTCATGAGGAGGCCCACCCGGATCCCCGATCCGGGAGAGATGGTGGATCTACAGATGGAAGATGGGTCGTGGCGAGAGGGCTTCAGGGCGCTCTCCGCGCCCTCCACGGCCGAGATGGGCGAGGTGCTCATCTGGGTCTGCACGGAGGACGAGTACAGGCAGGCTCGTTGGGAGGAGCGCCGTGCGGTTGGCATGAGGTGGCCCGTGGAGCGGATGCGCGTGTCTCCCTCACCCCACCCCTGGCGCTTATCCTACCGGTACGGGTAACTTTCGAGAATCATAGTAACGCGAATTTCCGCCAATCGGCCTTCTCGGAAGTCTGTCTCTCCGTAATACCTTGTGCGTCCTAGTCGGCTGGCGGCGAGGACGCATGGCAGTTCGGAGTGCTACGGAGAAGAGTGAACGATTGGAGATGAATGGCCTTGGGACTTACACCCTCATCTCCAAATGGGGGTTCCCGAAAACCTACGGGGGCAAGATTATGTTGGTGGTCTTCTTGGGCACCCATGCGCCGCTTCTCGGCACGGCTCTGTACCTCCTGCTCGGTTCCCCCGTCGCCCAAGCCGCAGCCCACCATAACGACCGCAATAAGAGCCAGTCCTATGAACGCGAAGCGTCTCAACTATCGGCCTTCGATGAGGGCTTAGCTGCCGTTACCAAAGTAGCAAGCAGCGGATACCAGGCGCATCACCCAAATGGACTATCTTTGCCGTTGCTTGGGGTTGCTAGCGTGTAGCGAACTTCAGAGAACGCCGTACCTACGAACTTCGGAAAATAACCCTTCCACGCACTCGGGTGAATAGCGTAGGATGGGCCCGAGATGGGGGACCAGAAAGGAAGTGACCGTGGTCGAGACGAGTAACCGGGAGAGGACCGAGAAGGCGTTTCGCGACTGGCAAGCAGGCACCGGCTACATAACCAATCTGCTCGCCGACGACCTCCGGTGGACGATCGTCGGCCGTTCGGCGGTATCGAAGACCTTCAGAAGCAAGGACGAGTTCGTCGAGGAAGTACTCCGACCCTTCGGCGCTCGGTTCTCGCAGTCGCGGCCGTTTAAACCGGCTGATGTTCGCGGGGTCTACGCCGACGGGGACAGCGTGATCGTAATGTGGGACGGCGAAGGCACGAGGCTCGACGGGAAACCCTACGAGAACTCCTACGCGTGGTTCATGAGGTTCCGCGAGGGGCTGGTGGTCGAGGCGACCGCCTTCTTCGACAGCATCGCCTTCAACGAACTCTGGGGCGAGGTCTCGCCGGCGGACTAGCCAGGACGTCGTGCTGAACCGCAATCAAGCGTCCGCTGGGTGCTCAAGCGCCGCGGTTCTCGGGATCGTGTGTGGGCTTCCCAGTTGGGGCCTCCTCCGGGTCGAGCGACTCAGAGCGAAGATCCACGCGCTGATCCTCGGCGGCGTGGCTCGGATGGCTTGGCCAGAACAGGCGCGCGATCCGGTTGGCGTGCAGCCCCTCGCTCGTCGCTGCGTGGTAGGCGATCATCCAGACGAAGAGCGGTAGGGCGAAGACCGGACCGAAGAGGTATCCGAGGATCGCTGCTGCGCCGAAGCTGACCACGCCCACCCAGGGGCGTGAGCGCTGGGCGCGCAACACCCGCGCCTCGGAGGGGTCTACGAGCAGGTCTGGGTGGCGGTGGAGGTACGGGAACACCGGCACACCCACGCAGCCGACATCAGCGCGGCCACGATTGCGTACAGCACCACCGCCGCCTGCTGGTCCGCGGGCGTCCCTTCGTTCAACGCCGGGGCCAACACACCCGTCGAGAAGGGAACCAGGGTCGAGGTTCCCAGGAGCCCGAGGTTGATCCAGTTGAGCCCGGAGTCGACCCTGCTGATGCCGGCGAACAGGGCGTGGTGGTTGAGCCAAATCACCCCGATGTAGAGGAACGAGACGGCGAAGGCGAGGTACTCGGGCCACTGGTGCAGAAGCTCCGACCCGAGGTCTCCGTGACCCACTTCCGGGCGGCCTATCTCGAGGACCAGGAGGGTGATGATGATCGCGAATACGGCGTCGCTGAACGCCTCGACCCGCACGCTCGACGGCGTTCTGCGTTGACCGGGATCAGCCGGACCGTCCATCTCCACTCCACACTCCTACGAGATCAGTCTGGCAGAGAGGGATCGTTGCCCGCAAAAAGGTGTGCTCCTCGTGGGCTTTGGGGCGGCGATGGTCTTCTCCCGACGTAGACGTCTACTGGCCCTCAGTGTGCACCAAGATCAGTGTCGTCGCATCCCTCCGGGAAGCGCCTATACACGAACTTCTTAGAACGCCGTAAAGGCGAAGTTCGGTTGAGCCCCAAGGGTTGTTGCTACGATGGGCCCGTGACCGAGCTACGGACAGCCAGGCTCCTGCTGCGCCCATGGAGGGCAGAGGACCTCGACCCTTACGCTCGCATGTGCGCCGATCCCGGCGTGATGAGGTACATGCCAAAGACGATGACCGGGGAAGAAAGCTCCCGGCAGCTCGGCGGATTCATAAGCCACTGGGAGCAGAGGGGGTTCGGGCTGTGGGCGGTAGAGGAGAAGGCCTCCGGCGCCTTCGTCGGACGGATCGGCTTGATGGTCCACGACGACTGGCCGGAGGGGGAGCACAAGACCGAGGTAGGGTGGATGCTCGACCGCCCCTATTGGGGGCGCGGCCTGGCCACCGAGGGGGCGTTGGCCAGCGTCGGCTACGGGTTCGAGGAGCTCGGCTTGGAGCGCATCATCAGCATAACGCTACCCGAGAACGCCGCTTCGCGTAGGGTGATGGGGAAGGCCGGACTGACCTATCGGGGAAGGACCCGCTGGAGGGACCACGACGTGGTCTGGCACGCGGCCGAACGTCGAGAGTGGGGCGCGG
>DATDKB010000113.1:0-5811 GCA_036520255.1 Rubrobacter sp.
TGACGTTCACGTCCGCGAGGTCCGCGAGGTAAGGGCTCACGTAGTCCCGCCTGAGGTCGGAGATCGCGAGCCCGAGCGCGCTCAGGACCCCTCCCGCTCGGGGGACGAGCACGGTCCTCATGCCGAGTTCTTCGGCGAGCCTGCAAGCGTGCATGCCCCCGGCCCCACCGAAGGCCAGGAGGGCGAACTCCCGGGGGTCGAGGCCGCGCTCGACGCTGATCACGCGTAGCGCCCGCACCATCTCCGCGTCGGCCACCCGCACGATCCCTAAAGCGGTCTCGAGAGCGTTAAGGCCCACCTTATTGCCCAGCTTCTGGAGGGCCTCCTCAGAAAGTTCGCGGCGCAGCACCACCTCGCCGCCGAGCTCCGCCTGATCCGCGAGGTATCCGAGAAACAGGTTCGCGTCGGTGACGGCCGGCTCTTGGCCGCCCTTGTTGTATCCGGCGGGACCGGGCTCGGCGCCCGCCGAGTGGGGCCCGACGCGTAGAGCCCCGCCCGCGTCCGCCCAGGCGATGGAGCCCCCGCCGGCGCTCACCGTGTGGACGTCCACCATGGGCACCCTGATCGGCACGCCCGCTATCACCGTCTCGGTGGTCGTCTGCGCCTCGCCGCCGATGATGGGTGCCACATCCGTGCTCGTCCCGCCCATATCGAAAGTGAGGAGATCCCGGTAGCCGCCTAAAGATCCGACGTAAGCCGCGCCCACTACCCCGCCGGCTGGTCCGGAGAGGACGAAGGCAGAGGCGTCGTCCACCGCGTCCTCTATCCCGACCACCCCGCCCGCGGACTGCATGATCAGGGGGGTCGGCATGCCGGCATCCTCCACCTTGCTGGCCAAATTCTTTAGATAGGCGGCGAGCTTGGGGGCCAGGTACGCGTCGGCGGCGGTCGTGGAGAACCGCTCATACTCCCGGAACTCGGGAAGCACCTCGCTAGAGAGCGAGACGTGCACGCCGGGGAGCGCCTCCCTGAGCGCCTCGCCGACCCTTCTTTCGTGCTCCGGATGCATGAACGCGAAGAGTAGGCATACGGCGACGGCTTCCACCTCCGCTTCTTCGATGGCGGAGAGCACGTCTTTAAGACCGGCTTCGTCGAGCGGTGAGAGTTCGCCCTCCGGGCTCATCCGCTCCTTGAGCGTGAAGCGCAAGTCGCGCGGGACCAGGGTGGGGGGCCTATCCTGGGTGAGGTCGTAGAGGGAGGGGCGGTTCTGGCGCGCGATCTCCAGCACATCCCGGAAGCCCTCCGTCGTCACGAGCGCCATCCGCGCGCCGCGGCGCTCGAGCAGGGCGTTCGCCGCGACGGTCATGCCGTGGGCCAGGGCGTCCAGAGCACCGGCCTCCACCCCCGAGGCACCTATGGCGTTCATCACGCCTATAGACTGATCTCGCGGCGTCGAAGGAACCTTCGACATGGTAACTCCTCCCTCGGAGAGCGCCACCAGGTCGGTGAACGTGCCGCCCACGTCAACCCCGAGCCGTGTTGGTGCCATCAATGTGCCACCTCTTCGAGATGTGGCTGCGTCTTCAGGAGATCGGTTCGGGCTGTCTCCCTGACCGTCAAGACCGTGAGGAGCGTCGCCATGGCGGCGGATATCACGTAGAAAGCGGGCGAGAGGGGGTTACCGGTTGTGGAGATCAGCCAGGTCGCTAAGAACGGCGCGCTCCCCCCGAAGATCGCCACCGAGAAGTTGTAACCGATGGAGTAGCCGCCGTAGCGCACGCGCGTGGGGAAGAGTTCGGTCATCACCGCGATGGACGTGCTTATGAAGATGGCCTCTATGACCGCGAGCACAAGATGCGCCAGGATGGCAGCTATCAGATTGCCCGTGTTCATGAGCATGAAGAGGGGGTAAGTCAGCAACGCGAAGCAGACGCACGCCGTCAGCAGTAAGGGCTTGCGTCCGACGCGATCAGAGAGCGCACCCAAAGGTGGGACGAGCACTAGCCCGACGAGACCGGCTAGCACGATGGACACGAAGGAGGCGGTCTGCCCGAAACCGAGCTCCGTGGAGAAGTAGGTAGGCATATAGGTAAAAACTATATAGAAGCCCACGTTATGGATGATGGCGATTCCGGCGACTTGGAGGATCTGCCTCCAGTTCTCCACGAAGGCCTCCTTCAAGGGGGCCTGGGCGACCTCGCCGGTGGCCTCCAGGGCTCTGAACTCGGGGGTTTCCTCCAACCTCAGCCTTATGTAGAGTCCGACGATGCCCAGCGGGCCCGCTATGAAGAACGGGATGCGCCAGCCCCAGGAGCTCATGGCGTCCTCAGAGATGAGGGCCGACAGCGCCGTCACCACCACCGAGCCCATGAGGAACCCTATGAGCGTAGAAACCATCAGCCAACTGACCATATATCCTCTGCGCTCGTCAGGTGAGTACTCCGCGACAAACGAACCTGCGCCGCCGTACTCGCCGCCCACGGAAAAACCTTGCAACAATCTGAGGAAGACTAGCAAGGTCGGCGCCCAGATCCCTATGGTGGCGTAGGTCGGAAGCAGCCCGATCGCAAAGCTGGCGGCCGACATGAGGATGATGACGAGGGCCAGGACGCGCTGCCGCCCGAGCTTGTCGCCTATAGGTCCGAAGACGAGCCCGCCTAAAGGACGCACGAAGAAAGCCGCGCCGAAAACCGCGAAGGTGGCGAGCAGGCTCACGGTCGGGTTGTCGGATGGAAAGAAATTAGCACCGATGTACGTAGCGAGAAACCCGTAGACGGCGAAATCGAACCATTCCACGCAGTTGCCCATCCCGGCACCGATGATGGCCTTCCGTATCGACGTTTCTTCTACCTGTGGTACCGCTTGTGCTACCGCTTGCTCGTGTGATTCCACGGCTATCCTCTATCCGTGCTGTCTCCCGTTCCCCTGCTCAATCAGTATAGAGACTATTGCTGCTTCGGACTATGTCTCACAGCGTATTGCGTTGATGTTGACCCACACGCGCCATGCACGTACGAGTGGTTGAGTAAACCCTTCGGCCGGACCGTACGTACGCATCATGCGATGTGGGCCAACCACACCGAAATCCGCTGTCACTAGACATCTTGCAGTGGTGTGGCTCCGAGATCTCTGTTCAGCTTGCAAAGCCGCGATAGCGACGAAGAGTAACATCCGATTGAACCTTGACCTGCCCGGATAATCCTGCAAGTCTTGGAGGATCGGTCAGATTTCGTACTCCGCATCCAAGCGATCGGTAACGAACATATGCCCGGGGCTGTGGGTGATCATCAAGGTAGGTTTGGCTTGCTTGGCCACTGCTTGGGGCGTCACACCGCAGGCCCAGAACACGGGTACTTGATCTTTTGCGATCGAGACGGGATCACCAAAGTCCGGGGTTTGGAGATCGCTTACGCCTAGAGCCTCCGGACTTCCAATGTGTACCGGAGCTCCATGCATCATCGCGTATCGAGCGGAGATAGCCACCGCCAGAGGCACCTCTTCTCCACGGAAAGGGCGCATACTTACGACCAGCGGCCCGGCGAAAGGCCCCGATGGGACACAATCGCGGTTGGTTATATACATCGGGACGTTCCGGCCTTGGTCGATATGCACCAAAGGCAA
The DNA here is from genome assembly GCA_036520255.1 of Rubrobacter sp. Classification (GTDB taxonomy): domain Bacteria; phylum Actinomycetota; class Rubrobacteria; order Rubrobacterales; family Rubrobacteraceae; genus Rubrobacter_D. The sequence continues at coordinate 3,562 of DATDKB010000113.1, forward strand.
ACCTGCAGCAAGTAACGCAGTTTCAAAGGTAAAACTGCACCCCAGCAAGAACGATACTAGGTCATCCCGCCAGTACGACGAAATATCCTTAGGCTCATCAACGAGTCGGCCGTTCTCGTAAACGCGGTACTTAGGAAGGTCCGTTCGCAGGTCTGCACCCGGAGCCACCACCGAAGGTTCCGGAGAACCCGCATCCGTGACCTCCAGGACCGGGCACGGCTTCAGGTTTCGCACACAGAACTTTAAGAAGTCGAAAGCGTACTCGCTAGGGAGAATCACGAGGTTCGCCTGTACGTGCCCCCGCGCGACGCCGGAGGTTGGTCTTAAATGTTCCCCCTCACGGATTCGAGTCCGCACCTCGCTAGCGCTCATATCCCATATCTGCATCTTTTGTTCCACCCGGTCCCCTTTCGCCTTTTCGCAAGGTTACTCTACTACTCCGTGATTCCTTGTTGCAGAGCCAGTAACAAGAGGTCCCATCGGCTTCCGTCTCGCCTTCTTACTCGTAGAAAAGGCTTCTTGCGCGTCGCGGGCACCGCCGCCCAGTGAGCTTGGCGTCGGCCATGAACGCGGCGTCCGGCTCGTACCCGGTCGAGACGAGCGAGAGGTATTGTCAAGGTAAGACTAGGATACAGTAGGAGAGGAGGTCTTTAAGGAAGGAAGTATTTGTGAGCAGATCTTCATCCCTGTATCGGCGTCACCGTTTTCCGGGCGAGATCATCAGCTACTGCGTATGGCTGTATTATCGATTCTCCTTGAGCTATCGCGATATCGAAGAGCTGATGGCCCAGCGAGGAGTGAGGGTAAGCTACGAGAAACTATCCGGCAGTGGTGCCTGAAGTTCGGACAGACCATGGCCGCCGAGCTGCGTCGCCGTCGGCCGCGACCTGGCGATAAGTGGCACTTGGATGAGGTGTATCTGAAGATTAACGGACGGACCCACTACCTGTGGCGGGCCGTCGATCAGGAGGGCGTTGTGCTCGACATCCTTGTACAGAGTCGGCGCAACAAGCAGGCGGCGAAAAGGTTCTTGGGGCGATTGCTAACAGGGATGCAATACGCCCCTCGCATCATAGTGACCGACAAACTCAAGAGCTACGGTGCCGCCATAACAGAGAGCTGAAGCTGCAGGTCGACCACCGCCAACATAAGGGCCTCAACAATCGGGCTGAGAACTCCCACCAACCCACACGCCAGCGAGAGCGGGCCATGCGGCGGTTCAAGTCGCCGGAGCAAGCACAGCGCTTCCTGGCACCATTTGGTCCGATCGCTGAGCATTTTCGGCCGGGGCGTCACCGCCTAAAAGCGGAGCACTACCGTCAGGAGATGGCATGCCGCTTCCAGACGTGGCGCGAGGTGAGTGGTCTGGCAAGCTGCGGTTGAAAGCGCACAGTTTCTCCTGGGAAATCGAACGACTGCTATAACTTCGCTCTCCGAGCGTTTTAAGTTGACAAAGCCTCTCTAGGAGAGCCGGGCGTAGTAGTTCTGGGTAACCCCGTTTACGGTTAGGAACTCCCCTCCAGTGTGCAGGCTGGCTCCATCCACGTGCAGCGCCCACACCAGGCTGTACTTGCCCGCGTACATCGGCTTCCAGTTAGGGTCGAGCACGCCCTCAAACGAGTAGGCGGCTATGCCCTTTCTGGTCTGGCACTCGTCGTTGGGATCCAGGTCCTGTTTGCCCCCCGAGCGGTGCCCGCAAGAGTCGCCCAGCTGGTCGGCGATCTCCCAGAAGTGTCCGCCGATCACCAGCTGTCCCTCCATAACCTCAACCACCTGTACCGAGCCCGAGGTGTCGCGCACCCAGTTGCTCTTCCCATCGGCTTTGGAGAGCTCGGCCAAGTAGTCGGTGCCCCCCGCCCCGAGGTACAGCGCCCCGTTAGCGTTAACCACCGACATCCCCCACGAAGGGGGGTCTGCTGCTGCGAGCCAGGAGGCGTCGTGGTTGCCTTCGAGGTCGAGCTTGACCAGCGCCTTGGCCGGCTTGCCATCCACCGCGTCGCAGGCGCACGCAGCCCAGATCGTCTTGCCGTCGAGCTCGAGGTCGCGGTAGCTTGGCGACGGCGCCTTAGTAGAGTACCGGGCGCTGTCGACAGTGGTCTTCGCTTTGGTCCAAAGCTTCTTGCCGCTGAGCTCGAAGGCCGAGAGGCTCACTCCACCACCATAGACCCTGCCAAGATCAGGTGCCGCAAGAGCCGACTTCAGCGAAGGCGAGTCGTACCACTGAATCACATCCCCGGTTTTGCCGTCGAC
>DATDKB010000114.1:0-9906 GCA_036520255.1 Rubrobacter sp.
TGAGGTTCTTCTCGACGAGCCGCCGGCGGGCGCCGCGATCGCCGACGCGGGCCTTGCGACCCAGCTCCACCTCCTCCTTGTGGCTCAACAGCTCACCCCGTCCTATGCGCGCCATGTAGGCGGCGAGGAGCCACGGGGCCTCCGCTTCCGTGTGGGTTGTCCTATTAGTCGCCATCTCTCCTCCTGGTATGTGATCACCCATAGTCTGCATTTCCTATCTGTGAGGAGCCTTTGCACTTCATGAGGGTTTTCACAGGAAAGGTCGCGCGGAGGGCGGGGCCGCCGCACAGGGGCGATAATAAAAAGGTTATGCGGATACTGGTGATAGAGGACGAAGCGAGGCTGGCGCGTCTGATCTCGCGTGTCCTTAGCGAGGAGGGCTACGCGGTCGAGACGGAAGCCAACGGCCGTCAGGCGCTCGTGCGTGCCCTGGCAGACGAGTTCGACCTCCTGATCGTGGACTGGATGCTCCCCGAGATGAGCGGCATTCAGTTGGTGAAGAGGCTCAGGGCGGCCGAAGTTGGCACACCGGCGATCATGCTGACGGCCCGCGACCAGATCGAGGACCGCGTGGAAGGCCTCGACGCGGGCGCCGACGACTACCTTCCGAAGCCTTTCGCCTTCCCCGAACTGCTCGCGAGAGTACGGGCCCTCACCCGTCGTCCTTGGGGCGAGGAGAAGGAGGGAGCAGTCCTCAAAGCTGGTGACGTAACCCTCGACCCCGTGCGCCACGTTGTCCGCCACGGGGGAGAGGCCGTTGACCTGACGGCGAGGGAGTTCGCGCTGCTCGCCACATTGCTGCAGCGGCCTGGGCAAGTCTTTACACGTTCGGTTTTGCTCGACACCGTGTGGGGCGGCTCGCCCGAAGTCTACGCTAACGTCGTCGACCTCTACGTCTCCTACCTGCGCAAGAAGCTCGACCGCGACGGCGACGCCTCCCACATCCGAACCGTCCGCAGCGTCGGCTACACCTTCGAGCCGCAGCCGAGACCACGCTGATGTTCGATCACATCCGGAAGCGACTGACGATGGGCTACGTTGGCATACTGGCCTTTATCCTGCTCGTCTTCGGTGTCGTCGTGGTGCTCAGCTTCTACCTGCGGGCCAACGAGCAGCAGGACGACCTGCTGCTTCAGAAGGCCGAAGACAAAGCAAACAACGTGTTGAGCGGTAAAGACAAGTACGGCGTAGTCGAGGCGACGACCAGATACGACGTGGCCGTGATCGTGCTTCTTCCCGACGGTTCTACCTACGGGGATCTGGACGAGGTATCCTTCTCCCTGGGTCTCCCCTACGCGAACGCGGCGCGCAGGGCCGCACAGTCTAGGCAGACGGTGAGCGAGACCGTCCAGGGACCGGGCGGCCCGGTGCGGGTGATGACCATTCCCATAAAGAAGCACGGGGAATTTGGAAGCGTGGTCGCGATCGCCCAGGCCGCCCAGTCGCGTCAAGCGGTGTCGGATACGGTCGAACGCCTGGTCTTCGTTCTCGTACTTACGGGTCTCGGGGCGCTTGTGCTTGCGGCGGCCGGCGGCCTGTTCATGTCGCGGCGGGCGATGCGCCCGGTTGCGGAGGCGTTTGGTAGACAGAGGACGTTCATCGCCGACGCCTCCCACGAGCTCAAGACACCACTCACCCTGATCCGGGCCGACGCCGAGGTCCTCTCCCGCGGCCTGGGCAACCCGGCCAACGCGCAAGACAATCGCGAGCTCGTCGAAGACCTGCTCGGCGAGACCGACAGGATGAACGCCGTCCTCTCCGACCTCCTTCTACTGGCGCGCCTGGACGCGGAGAAGGTTGCCGTCTCCCGCGAACCTTTCGACCTGGCCCTCGTCCTCGCCGAGACCTCGGAGCGCTTCGCCGCCCGCGCGGTCGCCGAGGGCAAGAACCTGGAGGTAGAGCACTCGGGCAAGCTCCCCGCGCGTGGCGATGCGGAACGCACGGGCCAGATCCTCGCCGCCCTCCTGGACAACGCCCTCCGCCTCACGCCACCGGAAGGAACCATAACCGTCGACGGCCACATCGCAGACAAACGTATCGAGACGACCGTCACTGATACGGGGCCAGGGATCTCACCTCAAAGCCTGGACCGCATCTTCGAGCGCTTCTACAGAGCCGACATTCACAGCGCCGCCAGAACCAGGGGACCTTCAGGCGGCGGTACAGGCCTGGGCCTCGCCATCGCCCGCGACCTCGCCCGCGCCCAGGGCGGCGAGCTCATCGCCGAGAACGCCCAGAAGGGCGGAGCCAGGTTCACGCTGATACTCCCACCTGGCCCGTAAACCCTACTCCTGCCAGGTCGCCCGCAGCACCCTGACCCAGTTCTCGTGCGCGAGCTTCCCCAACGATGCGTCGTCGTAGCCGGCGGCGCGCAGGGCCGTGAGGAGGTTGGGCAGGCCCGACACGTCCCCGATCTTCGCCGGGACCTTCGCCCCGTCGAAATCCGAGCCGAACCCCACCCTGTCAATGCCGACGCGCTCGACGAGGTAGTCAACGTGCCGCACGGCCGTCTCAAGCGGGGTGTCTTCCGACTCGCCGTCCCCGCGCAGGAAGGTGACGGCGAAGTTTACGCCGACGATCCCGTCCGAGTCCCTTATCGCGTCGAGTTGCCTATCCGTGAGGTTGCGTGACGCGTGACAGAGCGCGTGGACGTTCGAGTGGGTCGCCACGAGCGGGGCCTCCGTGAGCCCCGCCACGTCCCAGAAACCCTTCTCGTTTATGTGGGAGAGGTCGGCCAGGACGCCCAGACGGTTGCACACCCTGACGAGTTCCCGCCCGACGTCGGTCAGGCCCGGCCCTGTATCTGGAGAGGAGGGAAACGTGAATGGGACGCCGTCGGCGTAGGCGTTGGGCCGGCTCCACACGATCCCGAGCGAGCGTAGTCCCGCCTCGTAGTAATTTTCGAGCGCGTGGGGGTCAGGACCTAGGTTCTCGGCGCCCTCGAAGTGCAGGATGGCCGCCAGTACTCTTTCGCGCAGACAGCTTTCCAGTTCGTCAGCCGTCCTCACGACCCGGAGCGATCCATCAGAGTCCTTCTCGAGGCGATACAAGCCCGTCACCAGTTCATCGGCGAAGCTTTGGGCGTAGTCGGGGTCGAGCGGCGGAGCACTGGAGACCTTGTAACCGTTCTCGGTGGTCGTAAGCGCCGACTCCTCGTTCCAACCGTCGACTTCGGGGTTTGGCGTGTAGCAGGCGAAAAAGCCTCCGCCAAAGCCACCCTCGCGGGCACGCGGCAGGTCGATGTGGCCGAGGTCGGTGCGCTCGAAGAAGGAGCGCCCCTCGCCGCGATCGGGGAGGTGGAGGTTGAGCAACGTGTCGTTGTGACCGTCGATGACGAGGGGGAGGTTCGGTTTCAACTAGAAGCCTGGTCGCCAGATGGGCTTCAGGCTAAGAACGAAGCCTGGAAGAATGTGATCACCGGAGATACTCTCTGGATTCTCCAGAGCCCGCACCGTTTCGTCCGGACGGTAGACATGAACCTGCTTCGATTCAGGATCGATCAACCATCCAAGCCGCGCGCCGTTTTTCAGGTACTCTTGCATCTTCTCCTGAAGGATTGCGAAGGAGTCGGTCGGCGAGCGCAACTCGACCACGACGTCCGGACACAGGGGCAGGAACCTCTGTTTCTGCTCCGTCGTAAGCCCTGACAACTGTTCGCGACTCACCCATGCGGCGTCTGGAGAGCGCGTTGCGCCGTTGGACAGCACGAATCCTGTTGAGGAATCGAAAGCGTGGCCCGTGCCATCCCGGAGTGCCCATGCCCATAGTTGCGCTACGATCGCGGCGTTGCGGTTGCCTGTCTCTCCCCCGGTTGGTGGCATGATCTCAAGGTCCCCCTCGGCGTTACGCTCGATGCGCCAGTCCCTATTTAGCTGGCAAAACTCGAAGAACTGCTCCTCGTCCACATCGAGGGCCGGGCGCATGTGCAGCACCACCAGCGGGATCTCCGTCACAATCTTCGTCTCCGTCACGCCAACCTCCGGTGAGGGTTGTCGTAGTCAGTATAACGCCTGCCTCATCGATTCCGGACCACGAAAAAGCGGGGCCGCCGCAACCACGACCCCGCCAAAAGTCCTGTAGCCTCCCTAATACTTCGGGATGCTCTGGTCCACCTCGTCGCTCCACGCCAGGATACCGCCCTTGACGTTGTAGACTCGGCCGAAGCCAGTGTCCTGCATGAGCTTGACGGCGCGGGCGCTCCTTGCGCCGCTGCGGCAGAGAACCGCGATCTCCCCGCCGTCGCTCTCCACCTCGATGAGACGCTCTGGCAACTCGCCCAGCGGGATGAGCTTCGCCCCGATGTTGGCCACCTCGTACTCGTGCGGCTCGCGCACGTCGAGTACGTTGATGTCCTTGCCAGCGTCCAGCTTCTGCTTGAGCTCGGAGACGGAGATCTCCGGTACGCCGTTCTCCTCTTCGGCGGCGCTTGCTTGCGGAATGCCGCAGAATTCCTGGTAGTCGATCAGCTCGGTGACGGTCGGATTCTCGCCGCAGACGGGGCAATTCGGATCCTTGCGGAGCTTCATCTCGTGGAAGCTCATGCCCAGGGCATCGTAGAGGAGGAGCCGTCCGATGAGCGGCTCGCCGATCCCGAGTATCAGCTTGACGGTCTCGGTGGCCTGGATGGTCCCGATAGCGCCGGGAAGGATGCCTAGCACTCCACCCTCCGCGCAGCTTGGTACGAGCCCCGGGGGGGGTGGCTCCGGGTAGAGGCAGCGGTAGCACGGGCCTTTCTCGGCGTAGAACACGCTCGCCTGGCCCTCGAATCGGAAGATGGAGCCGTAGACGTTCGGCTTGCCGAGGAGGACGCACGCGTCGTTTACGAGGTAGCGGGTCGGGAAATTGTCCGTGCCGTCCACGATCACGTCGTAGTCCTCGAAGATCTCAAGCGCGTTCTCGCTCGTCAGTGCCTCTTCGTGGACCCTGACCTCGACATTGGGGTTTACGTCCTTGAGCCTGTCGTACGCGCTCTCGACCTTGGGACGCCCCACGTCGGAGGTGCCGTGGATGATCTGACGCTGCAAATTGGACTCGTCCACAACGTCGAAGTCCACGATCCCGATGGTCCCCACTCCCGCGGCCGCCAGATAGAGCGCGAGCGGGCTCCCTAGCCCACCGGTGCCGACGGTCAGGACCTTGGCGGCCTTGAGTTGCTTCTGGCCCTCGAGGGCAACCTCGGGCATGATGAGGTGCCTGCTGTAGCGAGCAATTTCCTCATTGCTCAACTCCATTGCACCGTTGGGCGATCCCACTAATGACTGCCTTGCCTGCATTTTTGAAACCTCTTCTTCTAAAAGTTCTGAAAAAACGGACGACTGAAAGACTACTTACATCGTCCCCCGGCACAGCCTCCCGCTATCGAAGGGATGATAGTGAGCTCGTCGCTATCCGAGACCTCGGTGTCCTGTCCTTCGAGGTAGCGGATGTCCTCGTCGCCCTTGTAGACGTTGACGAAGGAGCGCAGCTTGCCGTCGCCGGTGTAGAGGTGCTGTTTGAGGTCGGGGTGTTCGGAAGCGAGGTTACCTAAAGCCTCGCCGGCTGTTACACCGCGGACCTCGACCTCCGGGTTGCCGGCGGTGTACTGCCTTAAGGGTGTTGGGATCTTGACCTTCGGCATATCTCGTACTCCTTTATCCTACTATCGGCTCTTCGTCGTAACCGGAACGGTCGTCTCTCAAGGTCCACGAGCGCATGTCCTCGACGTTCTCGCCGCTTACCGAGGCTATAACGTACGAGTAGCCCGGCCAGGCATGCTCGCGGTCGTACTCAGAGGGCTCGGCCGGGTGGTCCGGGTGGGAATGGTAGAACCCCAGTAGCCCCATGTCCTTCTCTTCGGCCCGCTCCTCGAGCCTCTTTACCGCGAGCGGCTCGATGAGAAACCTCCTGCTGCGCTCATCCTCGTGCGTGTTCTCGGCCTGCCACACGTCCACGACGATCCTGACGCCGCCACTGTCCATACCAACGAGCGCCCCGGCGCACTCCTCCGGGTAAGCTTCTCTTGCGTGCTCGTGGATACGTTCGACGTCCCCCGCGCCCATCTTCAGCGGCAACCTACTCCTCCCAGAAGCTCTCGGAGAGGTACTTGTCCGCCCCGTCGCACAATATGGTGACGACGGTTCCCGTATCTATCTCCCTCGCAACCCTGAGCGCCGTCGCGACCGCCGCACCGGCCGAGATGCCGATAAGAATTCCGTCCTCGCGCGCCACCCGCCTGACCATCTCGTAGGCGTCCTCGGTCATCGTCGCGAGGTTCTGATCCGCTATCGTCGGGTCGTAGATGGAGGGCACGATGGCGCTCTCCATGTGCTTCATCCCCTCCAGACCGTGGAAGGCCGAGTCTGGCTCGAAGGAGACGACCTCTATCCCGGGATTCAACTCCTTGAGCCGCGTCGCCGTCCCGACGAAGGTCCCGCTCGTGCCTAGCCCCGCGACGAAGTGCGTGACCTCGCCCCCGGTCTGTTCCCAGATCTCCGGCGCCGTGGACTCGTAGTGCGAGCGTGGGTTGGCAAGGTTGGAGTACTGGTCGGGGTAGTAGTACCTCTCCGAGTCTTCGGCGTAGAGCCTCCGCGCCTCCCTGATGGCCCCGTCCGAGCCCTCGCCGGGGTCGGTCAAAACGAAGTCCACGCTGTAGGCCCTGAGGATCTTTTTCCGCTCCTCGCTGACGTTCTTGGGCATGCACAGCTTCACCTTGTAGCCGAGCGCGGCCCCGATCCAAGCGTACGCTATACCCGTGTTGCCGCTCGTGGCGTCGAGGATAGTCTTCTCGGGCGTAAGCGCGCCCGTCTTCTCGCCGTCCCGGATCATCCAAAGCGCGGGCCTGTCCTTGACCGATCCACCGGGGTTGTGCCACTCGGCCTTGCCGAGAATGCTGACGCCGGGAACCTCCGCGGAGACGCTCGGCAACTCCAGAAGCGGCGTGTTGCCGACAAGCTCCGTTACGTTCTTTCCAGCCCGCCGATTAATCCGAGTGATCATGTCGGGATTGATTATACAGGGTGAAGGTTCGGCGTCCAGAGAGTAGGGAAGATGCCTGACCAAAGTAATGACCGAGAGGCTAGAAAGGTGCCTCCCAGCCATGGTTGGTGAATTGTGACACAGTATACATGAACCCGGTGCTCTAATTCCAGTACGAGGGCGCCGGTTAGCTCAAGCTTTGCAGAATTTCGGGCAGGTTGCGTCGGCGGCAGGTGAAGATGGGGGTATCCAGCTCGGTGTAGGCGCTCGCTTCGCTCTCCCTGAGCTCCATCATCAGGTTTTGGAACTTCTCGGGTGACTCGGCCTCGAAGGAGAGGATGAACTCGTAGTCGTCTATCCCGAAGCAGTAGCCCGTATTGTTCTTGACGGGGTAGTGCTTGCGTCCGATCTGCATGTGCTCGTTCATCATGCGCTGGCGCTCTTCTATCGGCAACCGGTACCAGGCCCGCGTCTTCACAAAAGGATAGACGAACAGGTACTCGCCTTCACCCGGCACGATGTACGTGCGGTTCTCGAAGCCGGGCGTGTGCTCCCCGACGTAGATGGAGCGCCGGCTCAGGGCGAAATAAGAGTAAGAGACGCGCAAGTACTTCCCGAGGCCCGTCTTCAACAACGCCGCGGTCATGCCCTCGAAGGCGTCGAGGTCGTAGCCGATCCTCCACAGCATAAAATCTGCATCGGCCCGTAGTCCCATGAGCGAAAACGACCGTAACAGCATCTCAGACGAATGCCCCTCCGCGGCCTCCAGGAACTCTCTCGTCCCCTGCTCGCGCTCCTCGTCGGGGAGGCGGCGCCAGACCGGGTCCAGCGCGAAGAACACGTAGTTTATGTACTGGGCCGGAAGCTTCTCTTCGGAGGTCTCTTGTTGGCGTGGCTTTGTCTCGGTCATCCGTTGCTCCCTTCAGCCAATGGTCATTAGCTATTAGCTTTTAGCTCCTGTGGCTGATTGCTCGGTGCCAACCGCTGCTTGCTCCTCGACCCCGAAATTCGTGTCGTACAGATCGGCGATGCGGGAGAGTTCGTCGGGGGTGAGGTCGGGGGTGTCCGGGGCCGCGGCGAACTCTTCTACCTGCTCTTCGCCGTAGATGTTGGGGAGGGTCGAGGTAATCTCGGGGGTAGCGAGGACGAACTTCAGGGCGGCCTGGCCGAGGGTCCGCTCGCGCGACTCAGTGAGGAAGGAGAGTTGTTCGACCTTCTTGAGACCGGTCGTGAGCCACTCTTTCGGGCGGTGGCGGCGGTGGTCGTTCTTGCCGAAGGTCGTGTTCTCGTCGTAGTGACCTTCGAGCATGCCTGAGGAGTGGGGGACGCGTACTATCAGGGAGGTATCCGTCTCGCGGGCGGCTTCGATCAGGCCGCGTCCAGGCTCCTGCTCTAAGAGGTTGTAGATCATCTGCACGCCCTCTATCTGGCGCTCGCGCATCGCCTTGACGCCTTCTTCGAGCCAGCCGATCTTCGGCCCTAGGGCGACGCCGTGGGCCCGGATCTTTCCCTCGTCCTTGAACTCTTCCATGAGGTCAAACAGTCCGTCGTCCTCGACGGCGTCCATCTTGGTGTTGTGTAGCTGCAGGAAGTCCACGTAGTCCGTGTCGAGCCGCTTCAGGCTCTGTTCCAGGGCGAAGCGGACAAACTCTTCCGACCAGTCCTGCGGACGTTCCTGCTGGCCGCGGCGGGCCGTGTGGTTGTAGAAGTCGTAGCCTATCTTGGTCGAGATCACGACATCTTCCCGCATGTGGCCAAAGGTGTCAGCCAGAAGCGTCTCGCCCTTGCCCGAGCCGTAGGTGTCGGCAGTGTCGAAGTAGTTGATGCCCCGCTCGTGGGCCTCCCTGAGGAGCCTGACGGACCTCTCGTCGTCCACCTCGCCCCACCAGCCGGTCGAGACCGTCCACACCCCGAAGCCGACCTCGGAAACCGCTATGTCCGTGCCGCCCAGATTACGGTATTTCATCAGCTGCTCCCTGCTTCCGCTCGAACCTCGGTACAACAACCAATAACTACTACATTCTATCGCTCGTGGCTGTTGATTTTCTCTCAATTCGGGTGCTGCTCTATAATCGCGCGATGCTGGAGAGAGACTCGGACCTCGCGTCGTGATCGCACGCTACGCGGGCGGGGAGCGCGAGGCAAGAAGCGCCGCCCGAAGCGGTTGCGTGGTCGTCGTGGTCGACGCGTTCAGGGCGAGCACGACCATCGCCGTGCTCGTCTCGAAAGGGGCCAGGGTCATTCCCGTCGCATCCATCGAAGAAGCTGCTTCCGCCGAGACGAACTTCCGCATCGGGGAGCGGGGTGGCGCGAAGGTCGCGGGCTTCGACTTCGGTAACTCGCCGACGGAGATCCTGGCTTCAGAGATACCGTCGGATTCCACCGTCGCCCTCTCGACCACGAACGGGCCCCGCGTCGTGGAGGCCGCAGGCGGTGCCCGGGTCATCTTTACCGGCACCTTCGTCAACGCGGAAAGCCTCGCGGAGGATCTATCCGATGGAACCCACGATGACACCGGGGTCGTGGTACTCGGGTGCGGCTGGGAAGGCCACCGCGCCTCCGAGGATGAGGCGGCGGCCGGAGCTATCTTGCACCGCCTGGGGTCTCGTGGCGCGGACCTGGACGAACGGGCCGGACGTATCGTCGAGCGTTATCTGTCACGCTCCGCAAATGCGCTAAAGAGCAACAGCGCTGCGCGGAGGCTAAAGCGTCTCGGTTACGTGCGGGACCTGGACTTTTGCCTGGCCGAGGACACGGTGCCGGTCGTACCCCGTCTTGTCGGCGGCGCGTTCGTCGGGTGAGCCGGTACTAAAGCCCCTTGCAACGCAGCTGGGCTGTCCTGCATCATGAGGGGATGAACGCTTACTCAGAGGACCTGCGCAAGAAGATCGTCGAAGCCGTAGAGAGGGGGGGATGCCCAAGATCGAGGCCGCTCGCACCTTCGGCGTGGGC